>NZ_NMPP01000056.1:0-5708 GCF_009192885.1 Xanthomonas sp. LMG 12462
CTCCATGGCGGTCGTACCCTCACCCCAACCCCTCTCCCGGGGGGAGAGGGGCTTTGCTGTTCCTTCTCCCCTCGGGAGAAGGTGCCCCGAAGGGGCGGATGAGGGTGCGGCGCGAAGCCTCGTAAAGCTCCGGCAAACGGGGTAGCCAGGCCAATCCCGACTCCCCAATCCCCGCCTCACTCCGGCTTGCGCGGATCCAGCGAGATCAGTCGGGTCACGTCCAGCAGGGCGGCGGGCAGGTGCATGCCGCCGGGGGCGGCGAGGTAGCGGGTGCGCCAGGCAGGGGCGAACTTGGACTTGAAGCGGCGCAGGCCGGTGAAGCCGTAGAAGCGTTCGCCGTGGCGCACGATCAGGTTGCCGAAGCGGTTCCAGCGCCCGGCCAGGCGGTGCTGGGCCAGGCCCGACAGCGGCGCCATGCCCAGCGAGAAGCGCTTGTAGCCCTGGTCGCGGCCCCACAGGAACAGCTCGATGAACAGGAAGTCCATCGTGCCCTTCGGCGCATCGGCGATGTGCCGCATCAGGTCCACCGACAGCTCGTGACCGGCCGGGGCCTGCCACAGGTTGGCGAAGGCCACGACCCTGCCCTCGAACTCCACCACCGCGATCGGGAAGCGGCGCAGGTAGGCCGGGTCGAAGCTGCCCAGCGAGAAGCCCTTCTCGGCACCGGCCTTGTCTTCCAGCCACTGCTGCGAGACCTCGGCCAGCACCGGCATCAGCGCGTCCACCGCGTCGGTCTCGACGATGCGGAAGCTCAGCCCGCTGCGCTTGCCGCGGTTCCAGGCCTGGCGCAGGTCGGCGCGGTCGCGGCCTTCCAGGTGGAAGCCCTCCAGCGACACCATCGCTTCCTCGCCGAGCTTGACCAGGGTCAGGCCCAGGTCCAGGTAGGTCTGCCAGTGCTGCTCGCCGACCTGGTAGAACACCGGGCGCAGGCCCATGCGGTCGGCTTCCTCGCGGAAGCGCCAGATCAGCGCGCGGGCCACTTCCGGCGCGCCGACCGGGTCGCCCATCGCCACCAGCGAGCCGCCGTAGCGCTGCATCATCACGAAGCCGGGGCCGTCCTCGGCCTGCAGCAGCGCCTTGTCGCCGGTCAGCACCAGGCAGGCCTGGGTGTCGGTGGCCTCGGCCAGCACCGGCGCCAACGCGTCCAGTTGCGCGCCATCGGCCGGCGGCAATGGCGAGCGCGTGCTGTGCAGCAGCCGCGCCAGCCCGAACACCACCACCGCCACGCTGACCAGCAGCACCGCGCGCAGCGCACGCGGCGCGTTGGCCGAGGTGGCGAATTCCCACCACAGCTCGTTCTGGTATTCGACGTGGCTGTAGACGAAGAACAGCAGCCAGATCGTGGCGATCAGCACCAGGCCGAGGTTGCGCAGCCACGGCCACGACCAGGCCTCGTCGAGCAGCGCGCCCTCGCGGTAGAACTCGCGGCGCGCGCCCCACAGGCCGACCGCCACCACCAGCGAGGACAGCGCCACCGAGACGTGGCCGCCGCGCAGCCAGGCCGGCAGCGGCAGCAGCACGCAGATGCCGATCGCCAGCACCCAGGCGGCATGGCTGCGCCGCTGCAGGCCCTGGCCGATCAGCAGCAGCACCACGCCGCCGAGGCTGGCCAGCAGGTGCGAGGTTTCCATGATCGACAGCGGCGCCATGTCCTGGCGGCGCTTGGGCGTGGGCAGGGTGCCGTCGATGACCAGCGCCGCGCCGACCGCGAACACCGCCAGGGCGATGATCTGCGGCAGCCACGGGCGCAGCGTGCGCCAGGCCACGCGCACGCCGCCGGCACTGGCGGCCAGCGGCCGGCGCAGGCCGGACAGCGACGCCATCAGCACCGACAGCAGCAGCGGCACCACGTAGTAGGTGATGCGGTAGATCAGCGCCGCCGCCAGCACCGCCGCCGGCGCCACGCCGGGCAGCAGCTTGAGCAGGCTCCACTCGAACACGCCCAGGCCGGCCGGCACGGTCGAGACCAGGCCCGCCACCACCGCGACCAGGTACAGGCCGACGAAGCCGATGTATTCGATGCCCGATTCGTTGGGCAGCAGTACGTAGAACGCGGCACTGGCCAGGCCCAGTTCGACCACGCTCAGCGCGGTCACGCCCAGGGTGGTGCGCCGGTCCGGCAGCCACAGCTCATGGGCGCGCCAGCGCAGGGTGCGGCCGTCGCGACCGGCCAGCAGCAGCATCGTGGCGAAGCCGACCAGCAACGCGATGCCGATCGCGCGCACCGCAGTCGCGCCGACCGGCAGCGCCAGCGCCGCCGCGGCCGGTTCCAGGGTCAGGGCCAGCGCCAGCAGCAGCCACGCGCCGAACACGAAGCCGAGCGTGCTCATCAGCACCACCTGGCCGATCTCGGCCAGGCTCAGCCCGACCCGGCCGTAGCCGCGCAGGCGTACCGCGCCGCCGGTCAACGCGGCGAAGCCCAGGGTCTGCCCGACCGCATGCGCCAGGAACGCGGTGATGCTGATCCGCATCGGGTGCAGCTTGCGCCCGCTGCGGCGCAGGCCGACGGCATCGAAGCCGATCAGGCAGGCGTAGCTGCTCAGGCCCAGCAGCAGGGTCAGCACGATCTGGCTGAGGCTCAGCTGGTTGAAGGCGTGACGGATCGCACTGTAGCCGTGGGTGCTGAACTCCGTGGCCAGCGCGTGCAGCGCCAGGGCCAGGATCGCCAGGCTGGCCAGCACCGGCAGCGCACGGCGCCAGCCGGGCGTGGGTGCGGCAGTAGAGGGCGCGGCGTCGGTCATTGCGGACGGACGGCGGCGAGGCGCGACGGCGCACGTTGCGCGGTGCGCGACGCGGCCGGAGCGGAAGTGCGGGTGAAACGAAGACGGGCCATCGCGATACCGGTTGGATGAAAGCGTGTGACGAACATTGAGAGGGCTGCGACCAAGTGGCTGCGTCGCGGTGGGTGGGGTGTCGGGGCAAGCCGGGTTGCACCGGCCTGCCGCGCATCACCCTGGTGGGATGCCACGCGTCAGGTCCCGACAGCGGTCGCGGTCAGCGGCGCGCAGGCGAGTCCGGTACCGGTGAGCTTGGCGCCCTCCCGGGCCGCACCCCGCAGCGCACACATCGCACCCCTGTCAGCCGTACCGCTCCTCTTGCCGTGCATCCCACGCTCCAGGCTATACCGGCCGTGCCGGCGACGCGCATGATAGTGGAATCGCACGTCGCCACGGCGTCGGGACCGCGGCAGGGGCCGTGGCCGGCGCATGTGGCGACGGTCTGTGTCGGTTCCGGAGCCTGTCGATGCCCTTGTCCGCATCTCCCTTTCCCACGCCGCCGCGCTGGACGCGCCTGGCCGGCGCCGCGGCGCTGCTGCTGGCGCTGCTGTTCCTCGGCGTGGCCGTGGCGTTGCAGGTCGTGCGTGCCGATCTGCACTGGCAGCAGGCCACGCTCAGCCAGTACCTGCATGGGCCTGGCGGGCTGCTGCTGCGCACCGTCTACGTCCTGCTGGCCGTCGGCGTGGTGGCGCTGGCGGCCGGGCTGTATGCGCAGGCGCCGCCACGCGCGCGCAGCGGCGCGCCGGTCGTGCTGTTCGGCTGCGCCGCGCTCGGCCTGTGCGGCGTGGCGATCGGCGACAGCTATCTGCCGCAGCGCGCACCGCTGCTGGCGCCGCTGGTGCACGGGCTCTCCGCGCAGACCGCGTTCCTGTGCGTGACCACGGCGATGCTGCTGCAGAGCGCGTGGCTGCGCGGGCAGGCGGCGTGGAAGGGCCGCGCCGGACCGTTGCTGCTGTTGGCGGTGCTGGCGTTCGTAGCCCTGTGGGTGCATGTGCTGTGGCGCGCGCCGCCGCGCGGGCTGACCCAGAAACTGCCGATCGTGTTGATCCTGGCCTGGCTGCTGCCGGTGGCGTATCGCGTGTGGCGGCCGGTGCCTGCAGCCGCGGCGCAATCGCGCGACAATGGCGTGGTCTTCCCACTACAGGACAGCGCATCATGATCCAGCGTTTCGATACCGGCCCGCGGATGTCGGAGATGACCGTGTACAACGGCGTGGCCTATCTGGCCGGGCAGATCGCGGACGATACCAGCGAAGACATCGCCGGCCAGACCCGCCAGGTGCTGGCGGCGATCGACCGGTTGCTGGCGCTCGCCGCCACCGACAAGAGCCGGATCCTGCGCGCGGAGATCTTCATGACCGACCTGGCCGAGTTCGCCGAAATGAACAAGGTCTGGGAAGAATGGGTCAGCCCGGGCAACACCCCGGCCCGCGCCACCGTGCAGGCCAAGCTGGCCGACCCGGCCTGGAAGATCGAGATCGTGATTACCGCGGCGGCGTGAAAGCCGGGAATGGGGAGTCGGGAATCGGAAAGCCGGCAGTGCGTCGCCTGAGCGACCGCGTGAAGCTGTGGCTTTAGCCGCGACAGGCGTCGCCGGTAAAGCCCGTCGCGGTTGACCGGAAGTTCCTTGGGTGCGCAGGTAACCCGGGCACTCGCGGGACGCCCATTCCCGTTTCCCCATTCTCCATTCCCGGCACCCCGGCACTTCAGCGCCTGACGAACCGGTAATGCGCCACGCCCCACTGCTGGCCCTGTTCATAGCCGAACAGTTCCGCGCAGGCCATCCAGAACATGCGCCAGCGTTGCCACCAGATCTTGGCGTCGGCGCCGTAGGTGGCCTGCAGCACCGGCATCAGCGTGTCGCGGTGGCGGTCCTGGTTGTGCAGCCAGGCGTTGGCGGTCTTCTCGTAATGCTGGCCGGACAGCAGCCAGCGGCGTTCTATCGCCAGGTCGTCCTGGAACTGCAGCAGGGTGTCGGCCGCCGGCATCAGGCCGCCGGTGAAGAAGTGCCGGCCCATCCAGTTGTCCTCGCCCTGCACCTCGAACGGGTAGGCCAGATCGCGATGGCAGAAGATGTGCACGAACAGCCGGCCGCCCGGCACCAGCCAGTGGCTGACCCGCTTGAGCAGTTCGCGGTAGTTGCGCATGTGCTCGAACATCTCGATCGAGACCACACGGTCGTAGCTCTCGGTCGGCAGGGTGAGGGTGTTGGCGTCGTGGGTGATCACCTTGACGTTGTTCAGCCCGCGCGCACGGCACTGCGCTTCGATGTGCTCGCGCTGCGGCCGCGAGTTGGACACGGCGGTGATGCGCGCGCCGGGGAATTGCTCGGCCATCCACAAGGTCAGCGAGCCCCAGCCGCAGCCCAGTTCGAGGATGCGCTGGCGGTCGCGCAACTGTGCACGTTCGGCGTACAGCTGCAGCATGCGTTCCTCGGCCGCATCGAGATCGGGCGTGGTCGCGTCCCAGTAGCAGCTGCTGTACTTCAGGCGCTTGCCCAGGCACAGCTCGAAGAAGCGCGGCGGCACTTCGTAGTGCTGGCGGTTGGCTGCGTCGGTCTCGATCGCGATGGCGCTCTCGCGCAGCGATTCGATCAGCAGGCGCTGGCGCTCCCAGGCCGCGTCGGCGCCGCCGGCGCGCTCGTCGCGCAGGCGTTGCGCGCACAACCGGCGCATCGCCGCGCGCAGCATGGCGTCGGGCAGCAGGCCGGATTCGGCCAAGCGCGTGGCCAGCGGCTCGGCCGGCGCGGCGGGCGGGGAAGAGGTGGCGAAGGTGCTGGACATGTCGGATCTCCTGGCGCGGCTCAGTGCCGCGGCGGCATGGGGAAGAAGGCGCTGGTGCTGCGCTGGTAGTCGGCGTAGTCGCGGCCGCGCGAGCGCAGCGCTTGCTGTTCGGTATAGGGGAGGCTCTTTTAAACATTTTCGAGCCCCCC
>NZ_NMPP01000057.1:0-53946 GCF_009192885.1 Xanthomonas sp. LMG 12462
ATTCCCCATTCCCGGCTTCACTACTCCATCCCCAGCTTCTTCAGCTTGTAGCGCAACGCGCGAAAGGTGATACCCAACTGCGCGGCGGTGCGGGTCTTGTTCCAGCGGTTCTCTTCCAGCGCCTTCTGGATCGCGGCGCGTTCGAGTTGCTCGATGTAGGACGGCAGGGCGGAGGAGCTGGGGTCGATGTCGACCACGCCGCGCGGCAGTGCGGGAGCGGCCTCGGCGGCGCTGCGTGCATGGTTGCCGGGTTGCGGCAGGCGCAGGTCGGTGGCGCTGATCTGGTCGTCCTCGGCCATTGCCAGGGCGCGCTCGAGGATGTTTTCCAGTTCGCGCACGTTGCCGGGGAAGGCGTAGCTGCTCAGTGCGTCCAGGGCGGAGGGCGACAGCAGCGGGGTGGGGCGGCCGTGGCTCTTGGCCAGCCGCGCCAGGATCGCCGCGGCCAGTTGCGGCAGGTCGCCGCCGCGCTCGCGCAGCGGCGGCACGCGCAGTTCGATCACGTTGATGCGGTAGTACAGGTCGTGGCGGAAGCGGCCCTCGGCGACCAGGTCGGCCAGGTCCTTGTGGGTGGCCGAGAGGATGCGCACGTCCACCGGCACCTCGGTGGCGGCGCCGACCGGGCGGACCGATTTTTCCTGGATCGCGCGCAGCAGCTTGACCTGCATCGGCAGCGGCAGTTCGGCGACCTCGTCGAGGAACAGGGTGCCGCCGTGCGCGGCCTGGAACAGGCCGGCCTGGTCGGCGTGGGCGCCGGTGAAGCTGCCCTTCTTGTGGCCGAAGAACTCGCTTTCCATCAGTTCGGCCGGGATCGCGCCGCAGTTCACCGGGACGAAGGGGCCGGCGGAGCGGGCGCCCTGTTCGTGGATGGTGCGCGCGACCAGTTCCTTGCCCACGCCGGATTCGCCGAGGATGTAGACCGGCGCCTGGTTGCGTGCGACCTTGGCGATGGTGCTGCGCAGGGCGTCCATCGCCGCCGAGGCGCCGAGCAGGCGGCTGGCCTGCTCCGGGGCAGGCTGCGGCGGCGCGGCGCGGCTTTCGTTGTTGAGTTCCAGCGCATGCTTGACCAGGCCGCGCAGCACCTGGATGTCCACCGGCTTGCTGACGAAGTCGAAGGCGCCGGCCTTCAGCGCTTCCACCGCCAGGTCCATGCTGCCGAAGGCGGTGATCATCGCCACCGGCGTGCGCGGGTAGTGTTTGGCGATCTCGCTGACCAGTTCGATGCCGTTGCCGTCGGGCAGGCGCATGTCGGTGATGCACAGATCGTAGGGATTGCTCGCCAGCAGTTCGCGCGCTTCGGCGAGGTTGGCGGCGGTGCTGATGCGCAGCCCCATCCGGCCCAGGGTCAGGACCAGCAACTCGCGGATGTCGCGCTCGTCGTCGACGACCAGGGCGCTTCGGGTTTCGTTCATGTGCAGGGAAGATAGCGTAGGAACCGGGGCATGCGCCAATTTACCGGCGCCGGCCGCGCGCTGGCGGAGCGATTCTCACCTTTCAGCCGCTGAGCATGGCGTGCGGGCCGGGCAGGGCGACGCGGAAGCAGGCGCCGCCGGCCGGCACCGGCACGTACTCCAGGCGCGCCTGGTTGGCCCGGCACAGCTCGCGGGCGATGTACAGGCCCAGCCCGGTGCCGTGCTCGGAGGTGGTGAAGAACGGCCGGAACAGCTGCGCCGCCACCGCCTCGGGAATGCCGGGGCCGCGGTCCATCACGTCGACGATGGCGTTGCGCTCCTGCAGCGCCACGCGCAGGCGCACCCGCGCCGGCTCCTCCATCACCCGCCCGTACTTGAGCGCGTTGTGCACCAGGGCGCTGAGGATCTGGTGCAGGTGTTTGGGATCGACCAGCGCGTGCACCGGCTGCGGGGCGAGGATCGCTTCGAGGCTGTCGGTCTCGATCGACAGGGTCTGCCGGTATTCCAGGACGAAGCGGCGCACGAACGCGCCCAGGTCCAGGTTCTCCGGATTGGAGCGCTCGCGCCGGGCCAGGCCGAGCACGCTCTCGACGATGCCGTTGGTGCGCTGGCACTGCTGGTGGATGATCTGCAGCAGGCGGCGGTCGGCATCGCCGATCGCCGGGGATTCCTCCAGCAACTGCGAGGCATAGTTGATCGCGGCCAGCGGGTTGCGGATCTCGTGGGCCAGGCTGGCCGAGAAGCGGCCCAGCGCCGACAGCGTCAGCGATTCGGCGCGCCGCGACACCACCGTGGCGTCGTCGAGGAACACCAGGGTCAGGTCGCCCTCGGCCAGCAGCCGGGCGAAGCGCGGCTGCACCTCCGGCTGGTCCGGCGACAGCTGCAGCGGGCTTTCGTCCTGGTTCCAGCCGTTGCGCCAGCGCTGCAGGCGCCGCGCCAGTTCCGGCGCGGCGCTGGCCAGGTCCAGCCGGCCGCTGCCGCTGTTGCCGTCTGTATCGCCGAGCAGGGCCGACGCGGCCTCGTTGGCCAGCGTCACCCGGTTTTGCGCGTCCACCACCAGCACCCCGGTGCGCATGCGGCGGATGATCAGTTCGTTGATTTCGTAGAGATTGGCCACCTCGGCGCCACGGCGCTCGGCCAGGTGCTGGCTGGTGCGCGCACGCTGGCCGATCCGGTTGCAGATGTAGGCCACCGCCAGGTAGCTGGTGGCGAACATCGCCAGTTCGGCCAGGCTGCGGGTGTTGTCGGCGCCGTCCAGCACGCTCCAGACGTATTCGGCCAGCGTCGCCGCCGAGGCGGTCAGGGCGATGGCGATGCCGCCGCGCAGGCGCAGCAGCATTGCCGCGGCGGCGACGTTGAACAGCAGCATCATCGCGATGCCGGCGCTGGCCGCGGGCAGGGCATGCGCGGCCAGGGTCGCGGCGACGATGTCGGCCAAGGCGCTGAAACCGACGATGGGCGCCAGGTGCGCCTCGTTGCGCCCCCACATCAGCAACACCAGCGCCACCGCCAGGTAGGCGGTGGACAAGGTGGCGGCCAGTTGCGGGTAGCGCGGTTCGCCCACCAGTACGCTGAGCGGGCTGAACACCAGGGCGGCGATCAGCCCGGCCACCAGCACCCGGTACAGCGCGAAGAAGTACAGCTCGCGGCGCGGAATGGACTCGATGCGATCGATGAGCGAGGCGCTGGTGGGCAAGCCGGACTCCGGGCGGACAGCGGACGGCGCGAGTATAGGGGCGGCGCCGTCTACGCGGAGGGCGACCGGGGCGGTGGCGACCTGCCTGGGCCGTCACCGCCCTCGACGGGGAAACCGCGATTGCCGTCGCCGGCAGCCCGGCGCCGGATCGGGGCAAGGGCCAAGGACGACGTCGCGGAGTGAGGGAAGCATGGCGGGGGCGCCCGAGTGCCTGCTCCACCCGGTGGCGCCACCGCGGACCTCGCCGGAGGCCTCGGTCGGGCCAGGCCGCCGGCGCTTTTGCGCCGCCGCCCTCGGTCGGCGACAATAGGCGTCCCGTCCGTACCGCTCCCGGCCGCCACTCAGGGCCCGGATCGCTGCGGGACGGTCGTTCCTTTTCCCACGGTGACGCATGAATTTCCACGAATATCAGGCAAAACAACTGCTTGCCGAGTACGGCATCCCGGTCCCGGCCGGCAAGGTCGCGGCGACTCCGGAAGAAGCGGTTGAAGCCGCCAAGTCGCTTGGCGCTGGCCCTTGGATGGTCAAGGCGCAGATCCACGCAGGTGGCCGCGGCAAGGCCGGCGGCGTCAAGTTCTGCAAGACCACCGACGATGTGAAGGCCGTTGCCGAGAAGCTGCTCGGCACCAAGATGGCCACCTACCAGACCGCCGGCGTCGAGCTGCCGATCAACCTGGTGCTGGTGACCACCGCTGGTGAGATCGTCAAGGAGCTGTACCTGTCGGTGCTGGTCGACCGCGGCACCCGCACCATCAGCTACATCGCCTCCTCCGAGGGCGGCATGGAGATCGAACAGGTCGCCGCCGAGACCCCGGACAAGATCCACACCCTCAACGTCGACTTCGTCGAGGGCGTGCAGGGTTACCACGGCCGCGACATCGGCTTCAAGATGGGCCTGACCGCCAAGCAGGCAGGCCAGTTCGCCAGCATCATGGTCAACCTGTACCGCATCTTCAACGAGAAGGACCTGGCGCTGGTGGAGATCAATCCGCTGGCCATCCTCGACGACGGCAACCTCTACGCGCTGGACGGCAAGTTCAACAGCGACGACAACGCCAACTTCCGCCACAAGGAACTGGTCGCCATGCGCGACAAGTCCCAGGAAGACGAGACCGAAGTGACCGCTTCGGAGCTGGACATCAACTACGTCACCATGGACGGCAACATCGGCTGCATGGTCAACGGTGCCGGTCTGGCCATGGCGACCATGGACGTGATCAAGCTCAACGGCGGCGAGCCGGCGAACTTCCTGGACGTGGGCGGCGGCGCCAACAAGCAGCGCGTGATCGAGGCGTTCAAGCTGATCCTGTCCTCGGACAAGGTCGAAGGCATCTTCGTCAACATCTTCGGCGGCATCGTCCGCTGCGACATGATCGCCGAGGGCATCATCGCGGCGGTCAAGGAAGTGGGCGTCAAGGTGCCGGTCGTGGTGCGCCTGGAAGGCACCAACGTGGAAGAAGGCAAGCAACTGCTGCGCGACAGCGGCATGGCCATCATCCCGGCCGACAACATCAACGACGGCGCCAAGAAGGTCGTTGAAGCTGTCAAGAACGCTGCCTGATCCACGACACCAAGGAACTCCAATGTCTGTTTTGATCAACAAGAACACCAAGGTGATCGTGCAGGGCTTCACCGGCCAGCAGGGCACCTTCCACGCCACTCAGATGATCGAGTACGGCACCCAGGTCGTCGGCGGCGTCACGCCGGGCAAGGGCGGCACCACCCACATCGACCTGCCGGTGTTCAACACCGTGGCCGATGCCGTGCAGAGCACGGGCGCCGACGCTTCGGTGATCTACGTGCCGCCGCCGTTCGCGGCCGACGCGATCCTGGAAGCGGCCGCGGCCGGCATCAAGGTCATCGTCTGCATCACCGAAGGCATCCCGGTGCTGGACATGCTGCGTGTCAAGAACGTGCTGACCCGCTCGCATCCGGACACCGTGCTGATCGGGCCGAACTGCCCCGGCGTGATCACCCCGGGCGAGTGCAAGATCGGCATCATGCCGGGCCACATCCACAAGCCGGGCAAGATCGGCATCGTCTCGCGTTCGGGCACGCTGACCTATGAAGCAGTCAAGCAGACCACCGAAGTCGGCCTGGGCCAGTCCACCTGCATCGGCATCGGCGGCGACCCGATCAACGGCCTGAACTTCGTCGACTGCCTCAAGCTGTTCAACGAAGATCCGCAGACCGAAGGCATCATCATGGTCGGCGAAATCGGCGGCGACGCCGAGGAAGCCGGTGCCGAGTACATCGCCAAGCACGTCAAGAAGCCGGTCGTCGGCTTCATCGCCGGTGCTTCGGCCCCGGCCGGCAAGCGCATGGGCCACGCCGGTGCGATCGCCTCGGGCGGCAAGGGCACGGCCGAGGGCAAGTTCGCGGCGATGGAAGCCGCAGGCGTCAAGACCGTCCGCTCGCCGGGCGACCTGGGTGCGGCGATCGCCTCGCTGGTGAAGTAAGCCGTCAGCGCTGCTGCAGCGACCCGCCTTCGGGTGCGTCGTTGTCGCCGCCGCTGTCCGCAAGGGCCTCGCGCGAGCGAGGCCTTTTGCGTTTAGAGGATCCGGTACGCGGCACTGCCGCAGTGTCCCTGGCGCGACGAGGCGGATGGGGCGGGCACGCACTGCTGCCCCGCCAACGTCTGCGCAATCAAGCAGTTGCGCCATCCCCTTGGTCGCCATTCGTCCCTGCGGCCCCGCCATTGGTCCCCTGGCCGGGTGGTGCCGTCCCTGCGTTGCCGACACGGTCCGGCACTGTGCCGACACTGCCGCCACTTTCTTCGACAGCGACAGGAGCGGATGCGTGATCAGGCGATGGCGGGCAGCGGTATGCGGGGCGGGCATGGCGATGGGTATCGGTGGCATCTGCGCGGCGGCGCCAGGCGACTGGGCCAGTTATGCCGGCGCGCCCGGCGGCGGGCAGTACTCGCCGCTGACCCAGATCACCCCGGACAACGTCGGCCGGCTGCGCATCGCCTGGTCGTTCCGCACTGGCGAACTCGGCGCGGGCCTGCCCGATCCGGAACGGCGCCGCTTCGAGGCCAATCCGCTGGTGCTGGGTGGACGCATGTACCTCACCACCGGGACCGGCATCGCCTTCGCGCTGGATGCGGCGAGCGGCCGCGAACTGTGGTCGTTCGATGCCAAGGTCGCGCGCAACAAGCACTACAGCGACCCGGCCTCGCGTGGGGTGAGTTTCTGGCGCGACACCCAGGCGACGGCGGGCGCGTGCCGCAAGCGCATCGTGTACGGCACTCTGGATGCGCGGCTGATCGCGCTGGATGCCGCCGACGGCAAGCCCTGCGCCGGGTTCGGCAAGGACGGCACGATCGACCTGCATGCCGGCATCGATGTGCACGACAACGCCAGCGATGCCTGGGCCAACTATGCGGTGACCTCGCCGCTGGTGGTGGCCGGCGACGTGCTGGTGGTCGGCAGCTCGATCGGCGACAACCGCGGGCATGCGCTGGAGCAGGGCGTGGTGCGTGGCTACGACGCGCGCAGCGGCCGCGAACTGTGGCGGTGGGATCCGGTGCCGCGCGATCCGGTCAAGGCCACCGCCGCCGGCTGGCAGCCGGAGCAGGCGGCCACGGTCGGCGGCGGCAATGCCTGGGCGCCGCTGTCGGTGGATCCGGCGCTGGGCCTGGTCTACGTACCGACCGGCTCGGCCAGCCCCGACTATTACGGCGGCGAGCGCCTGGGCGACAACCGTGACACCGACTCGCTGGTGGCGCTGGACCTGCGCAGCGGGCGCCGGGTGTGGGCGCAGCAGCTGGTGCATCACGATCTGTGGGACTACGACCTGGCCTCGCAGCCGGTGCTGACCACCGTGCAGACTGCGCAGGGACCGCGCGCGGCGGTGCTGCAGGCGACCAAGACCGGCTTCCTGTTCGCTTTCGATCGCCGCGACGGCACGCCGCTGTTCCCGATCAGCGAGGTGCCGGTGCCGGCTTCCGACGTGCCGGGCGAACGCGCCTCGCCGACCCAGCCGATGCCCGAACCGGGGCTGCGCCTGGCGCGGCACACGCCGCTGACTGCCGCCGACGCCTGGGGGGCGACGCCCGGCGCGCGCCGCGAATGCGCAGCGCTGATCGCCGGGCTGCGCTCGGAAGGCCTGTTCACCCCGCCCAGCGTGCGCGGCACGATCGCGCTGCCGGGTTGGGCCGGCGGCGTGAACTGGGGCGGCATCGCGGTGGATCCGCAGCGCCAGCTGGCGATCATGCCGGTGTCGGACTTGCCGATGCAGGTGGCGCTGATCCCGCGCGAGCAGTTCAGCAAGGCCGAGCATGCGCGCCATCCGGACCAGCAGTTCAACGACATGGAAGACACGCCGTACTACATGCGCCGCGGCATGTTGAGCTCCTCAGGCGGCATTCCCTGCGTCAAGCCGCCGTGGGGGCGACTGGTGGCGGTGGATCTGCGCACGCGCAAGATCGCCTGGGAGCGCCCGCTCGGCACGCTGGAAGAGAAACTGCCGTGGCTGCCGCTGGAGGTGGGCACGCCGCTGCTCGGTGGCGCGGTGACCACGGCCAGTGGCCTGACCTTCATCGCCGCGGCGGCCGATGCGCGCCTGCGCGCGCTCGACAGCGCCACCGGCAAGACCCTGTGGGAGGCCAAGCTGCCGGCCGGCGGCCAGGCCACGCCCTCGGTCTATGCGGTGGGGGGCAAGCAGTACGTGGTGATCGCGGCCGGCGGGCGCGAAGGCATGGGCACGATGGGCGACTACGTGGTCGCCTACACGCTCGACGGCGAGGGCAAGGACGTGGTGTTCCAGCACGGCGTCGGCGTGCGCATGGCGGTGCTGGGCCTCGCTGGGCTGAGTTTGTGTGCGGGAGTGGTGATGTTGCTGCGGCGCTGGCGGCGGCGTGCACGGGCTGGTGGTGGGGCACGCTGAAGCGGAGCGCGGTGGCTGGTCGGCGTTTCGGGGGTGATGCAGTCGGGACTGAAGTCCCTCCCACAGTGACGCCTCTGCACGTGCTGTCCCTGAAGTGAGCGCGGCTTCGGCGGCGAAGCGCGGCGCATGCACCAGCGATTTCTATTGGTCGTGCATGTTGCTCGATTGTGGGAGCGACTTCAGTCGCGACGCGGGGTGCCTGGCCAAGCGGCTTTCTCGGGGGCGTGCACCTTGGAGAGCGTCCTGCGGCAGCGCCGCGGCTGCCGCCATGTGCACATCCAAGATGCGGCCTGCGTGGGCTACATGCCCACACTCCAACGTGGCGGCACGCGCATCATCGGCCGCAACCCGGCACAGCGCTACACTGCGCATGGGGCCGTGCGATGCAACGGCGCCGCGGCAGGTGCGATGCGCTCGTTTGGCGCCTGACGGTCTTCCATCCGTTCCTGCAAGGTTGCCTATGTCCGCTTCCCTCCGCCTCGCCATGGCCCAGTTCGATTTCCCGGTCGGCGCCGTGACCCAGAACACCGACCGGATCATTGCGTTGATCGAGGAGGCGCGCGACGAGTACGGCGCCGACGTGGTGCTGTTCCCGGAACTGGCGGTCAGCGGCTATCCGCCGGAAGACCTGCTATTGCGGCCGGGCTTCCTGGCCGACTGCGAGCGCGCGGTGCAGCGCATTGCCGCACAGGTGCGTGGCATCGTCGCGGTGGTCGGCTGGCCGCAGAGCGCCGGCAGCGTGGTCTACAACGCCGCCAGCGTGCTGCGCGGCGGCCGCATCGAACGCACCTACCGCAAGCGCGAACTGCCCAACTACGCGGTGTTCGACGAGCGCCGCTACTTCGATGTCGACCCGGACGGCGAGAACTGCGTGTTCGAGGTCAAGGGCACGCCGGTCGGCCTGGTGATCTGCGAGGACCTGTGGTTCCCGGAGCCGCTGGCGGCGACCGTGCAGGCGGGCGCGGAACTGGTGCTGGTGCCCAATGCCTCCCCCTACGAACGCGGCAAGCATGCGCAGCGCGACGCGCTGCTGGCCGAGCGCAGCCGCGAGAGTGGCGCGGCGCTGGCCTATCTCAACGTGGTCGGTGGCCAGGATGCGCTGGTGTTCGACGGCGCCTCGGTGGTCGCCGACGGCGACGGCACCGTGCATCCGGCCGCGGCGGCCTTCACCGACCAATGGCTGGTGGTGGAATACGACACCGCCGCGCGCCGCTTCGCGCCGCTGCGCTGGACCGACGACGGCGACGAGAGCATGGATGCGCTGGCCTGGCGCGCGGTGGTACGCGGGCTGCAGGACTACTGCGGCAAGAATCGTTTTTCGAAAGTGTGGCTGGGCCTGTCCGGCGGCATCGATTCGGCGCTGGTGCTGGCGATGGCGGTGGACGCGCTTGGCGCGGACAACGTCACCGCGGTGCGGCTGCCGTCGCGCTACACCGCCGACCTGTCCAACGACCTAGCCGCGGATCAATGCCGCGTCCTCGGCGTGAAGCTGGAGACGGTGGCGATCGAGCCGGCGTTCGAGGGCCTGCTGAGCGCGCTCGGCCCGCTGTTCGCCGGCACCGAGCCCGACGTCACCGAGGAGAACCTGCAGTCGCGCAGCCGCGGCGTGATCCTGATGGCGCTGGCCAACAAGTTCGGCGGCCTGCTGCTGACCACCGGCAACAAGAGCGAGTACGCGGTGGGCTACGCCACCATCTACGGCGACATGTGCGGCGGCTATGCGCCGCTGAAGGACCTGTACAAGACCGAGGTGTTCGGCCTGGCGAAGTGGCGCAACACGGTCGGCGGTGCGCCGGTGATCCCGCCGGCGGTGATCGCGCGGCCGCCCTCGGCGGAGCTGCGCGCCAACCAGACCGACCAGGATTCGCTACCGCCGTACGACGTGCTCGACGGCATCCTGTACCGCTACGTCGACCAGGAAGAATCACGCGACGAGATCGTCGCCGCCGGCTATGCCGCCGAGGTGGTCGACCGGGTGGTGCGGCTGGTGCGCATCAGCGAATGGAAGCGCCACCAGGCCGCGCCGGGCCCGAAGGTGTCGCGCCGCGCGTTCGGGCGCGAGCGGCGCTATCCGATCAGCAATGGGTATCAGGCCTAACGCGGTAGTCGACCTGGCATCCGTCATCTGTGGCAGCGGCTTCAGCCGCGACGGGCCTTGCCAGCGTTTATGGGGAACGCCCGTCGCGGCTGGAGCCGCTCTTACGAGACAGGTTACGAGGGGCGCGTTGACAGGAAACTGCCGAAGCGCGCGCCGTAGTCGCTTCTGGAAATCCCCATTCCCGATTCCCCAATCCCGGCCTTCAAACCACCTGCAACAACCGCAACCCAAACGCATCGTCCTGCGCATTCCAACCGTGGCTGACGCGCAGACCGGCCTCGGCGGCCATCGCCGCAAAGCTCTGGTCGGTGTACTTGTGGCTGTACTCGACCTGCATCGCTTCGCCTTCGGCAAAATGGAAGCGGCGCCCGGCCACGGTCACCTGCTGTGCGCACTGGCTGACCAGGAAGGTCTCGATGCGCTCGCGCGCTTCCGAATAAACGGCATGATGACGGAACTGCGCCAGGTCGAAGTCGCTGCCGATCTCGCGGTTGAGCCGGCGCAGCAGGTTCAGGGTGAATTCGGCCGTGACCCCGGCGGCGTCGTTGTAGGCCGCCTCCAGCAGCGCCGTGTCCTTGACCAGGTCGATGCCGACCAGGGCGCAGCCGTCCGCGCCCATGGTCTGGCGCATCGAGCGCAGCAGGGCGATGCCGTCCTCGTGGGTGAAGTTGCCCAGGGTCGAGCCGGGGAAGAACACCAGGGTGCGGCGTGCGCCGCGCTGCGGTGCCGGCAGCGCCACCGGCGCGGTGAAGTCGGCGCACACCGGCAGCATCTGGATGTGCGGGAAGCGCTCGGCCAGCCGCGTGGTGCTGGACATCAGCATGTCGCGGGAAATCTCGATCGGCGTGTACGCCACCGGCACGCGCAGGCCGTCCAGCAGCAACTGGGTCTTGCGGCCGCTGCCGCTGCCCAGTTCCACCACGTGCGCGCCGGTGCCCACCGCCTGCGCGATCGAGGGCATGCGCGCTTCCAGCAAATCCAGCTCGGTGCGGGTCAGGTAGTACTCGGGCTGGCGGGTGATCGCCTCGAACAGGCGCGAGCCCTCGGCGTCGTAGAAATACTTGGACGGTAGCTGCTTGGGGCTGCACGACAGGCCGGCGATCGCATCGGCGGCAATGTCGTCCGCTTGCGGATGCAGGTCGGTCAGGGCGGCCTCGGTCAAAGCACGGGCGGTTGCGGCATTCATGCGGAATCCTTGGCCAGGCGCACGCCGGCGAACTGCCACCGCGCATCGGAGGGGAAGAAGTTGCGGTAGCTGGCGCGGATGTGGTCGTGCGGCGTGGCGCAGCTGCCGCCGCGCAACACCCACTGCGCGTTCATGAACTTGCCGTTGTATTCGCCCAGCGTGCCCGACCACGGGCGGAAGCCGGGGTATGGCAGGTAGGCGCTGCCGGTCCATTCCCAGACATCGCCGAACAACTGCTGCGGGCCGGTGTCGGCAGGCGCCGTCGACTGCGGATGCAGTGCATCGGTGTCGACGAAGTTGCCGGCGATGGCGACACCGGTGGCCGCCTGTTCCCACTCCGCCTCGGTCGGCAGGCGCGCGCCGGCCCAGCGCGCGAAGGCATCGGCCTCGAACAGGCTGAGATGGCACACCGGCGCATGCGGATCGCGTTCGCGCCAGCCGCCCAGGGTGAATTCGCGCGCGCCGTCGGCATGCCAGTACAGCGGGCGCTGCCAATCCTCGGCGCACCGCTGCGCCCAGCCGTCGCTGAGCCATAGCCCGACCGTGGCATAGCCGCCATCGGCAATGAACTCGTCGTATTCCGCATTGCTCACCGGGCGGCTGGCCAGCGCATGCGCCGGCACCAGCACGCGATGCCGCGGCGATTCGTTGTCGTAGGCGAAGCCGGCATGCGCCGGCCACGGTGCGGCACCGATCTCGCTGATCTGTTCGTCGCGCTGAAGCCAGCGCAGCGGGGACGCCGGCGCGTGCTGGGTCGCCAGGTCGGCGCGATAGGCCGGGCCCAGTGGATTGCGCCAGAACGCGTGCTTGATGTCGGTGAGCAGCAACTCCTGGTGTTGCTGCTCGTGCTGCAGGCCAAGCTCCAGGATCTGCAGGGTCTGCGGCGCAAGCGCGCCTGCCTGCAACTGCGCCAGTACGCGGGTTTCGATCTCGCTGCGGTAGTCCAGCACCTGCGCCAGCGATGGCCGCGACAGCAGACCGCGATGCGGCCGCGCATGCGCCGGACCGATGCTCTGGTAGTAGCTGTTGAACAGGTAGTCCCACTGCGGATCGTGGGGGCGGTACGCCGGATCGGCGCCGAGCACGAACCGCTCGAAGAACCAGGTGGTGTGCGCCAGATGCCATTTGGCCGGGCTGGCGTCGTCCATGCTCTGCACCATCGCGTCTTCTTCGCTCAATGGTGCGGCGAGATGACGGCTGCGTGCGCGCACGCGGCGCAGGCGGTCCGCCAGCGTCGCGACGGATGCGATGGGCGAGGGCGGTGACGCCGGAGAGATCGCTTGCATCGATGCAGTCTTAGCGCAGCGGCGTGAACGGACCGTCACGCGTCGCGGACCGCGGCGTTACCCTAGACACATGTCTACGAGCGCCTTGCACCACCCTGCCGGTTCGGCTTCCGCCGGCGCCCTGGTCGACCTCGATGCCGCGGCGGAGGCGTTCGCGCTGCCGCCCGGCGTGCGCTATCTGGACACCGCCAGCAAGGGACCGCGCCTGCACCGTGCACTGATCGCGGGGCAGGCGGCGCTCGCCGATGCGATAATGCCGTGGACGCTGTCCTTCGATGCGTGGCGCGCGCAGATCGAAGACCTACGCGTGCTCGCGGCAGCCACGGTGTTCTCCGGCGACAGCGAGGGCGTGGCGATGGTGCCGTCGGCCGCCTATGGCCTGGCCATCGCGGCGCGGCAGGTGCCGTTGGCGCCCGGCGATGCGGTCCTGCTGCTCGATGGCCAGTTTCCATCGAATTTGCTGGCGTGGCAGCAACGCTGCGCCGAGAGCGGCGCGTCCCTGGCGGTGGTGCGGCGCGCACCTGGGCAGGACTGGACCGCGGCGGTCCTGGCGACGCTGGATGCAGAGCCGCGCGTGCGCGTGGCGACCCTGCCCAACGCCTACTGGCGCGACGGCAGTCTGTTGGATCTGGACCGCATCGCGCCGCGCGTACATGCGGTTGGCGCGATGCTGGTGCTGGACCTGAGCCAGAGCCTGGGCGTGCTGCCGGCCCGGCTGGACGCCTGGCGGCCGGATTTCGTGGTCTCGGTCGGACACAAATGGCTGCTCGGACCGATGGGGCTGGCATGGCTGTGGGCCTCGCCGCACTGGCGCGCGCACGGCGTGCCGTTCGAGCAGCACTGGCAGGCGCGCGACCCGGGGGCGGATTGGCAGTTCCCTGCCGAGGCGCCGCCCCCGTACCGCAGCGGCGCGCGTCGCTTCGATGCCGGAGGCGTCGCCGACCCGCTGCGCCTGGCGATGGCCAGCGCGGCGCTGCAGCAGGTGCAGCAGTGGCAGCCGGCGCGCATCGCGCAGCGGCTTGGCGCACTTGGTGCGGCATTCGACGCGGAGTTGCATGCGTTGGGCGCGGGCGACTGGACCGTGCCTGGGCATGCGCCGCACCTGTACGCGCTGCGCCCACCAGCGTCGTCGATGCCGGCCTTGCTGCCATGGCTGCAGCACGCGCAAGTCATCTGCACCCATCGCCATGGCGCCCTGCGCATCGCGCCCTATCTGCAGTTGACGCCGGAGGCGATGCGCGGCCTGGCGCAAGAGATGGTGGCTGCGGCGCGTGCTTGAGCGCACGTGCGTGCGGTCGTTGTCTGTCTTCGGTTTCGATGGGAAGGCAATCGACTACTGGTCCGCATCGCCGATCCTGTTTGATGCCTGGCTTCAGCCGCGACCCGATGCCGCTGTGATGCGTTAGCGCGGGTGCGGGTTGCCGAAGGCCGGCCACATCGCTGATGCCCGCGGTGCTGGCTTGACCTACCGCCGCGCCGCCAGGCGCAATCCACGCGGGGTCAGCACCCGTTCCAGCAGCTCGAACAGGCCCTGGACCAGCAGCGCCAGCAGCGCGGCCGGCACCGCGCCTTCCAGGATCAAACCGAGGTCGTCCAGGCGGATGCCGGTCAGGATCGGCTGGCCGTAGCCGCCGGCGCCGATCAGCGCGCCCAGGGTCGCGGTGCCGACGTTGATCACCGCCGCGGTCTTGATGCCGGCGAGGAGGGTGCGCAGCGCCAGCGGCAGTTCGATCCGCCACAGCCGCGTGCCCGGCGGCAGGCCCAGCGCGGCGGCAGTCTCGCGCAGCTCGCGCGGGATGCCGGTGATGCCGGCATGCATGTTGCGCACGATCGGCAGCAGGCTGTACAGGAACAGCGCGGCGATCGCCGGTTTGGCGCCGATGCCGAACAGCGGGATCATGAACACGAACACCGCCAGCGACGGCAGCGTCTGCAGCACACCCGTCAGGGCCAGCACCGCCTGGCCGAGCCGTGGCCGATGCGCGGCCAGGATGCCCAGCGGCAGCGCCACCAGCAAGGCCAGGCCCAGCGACAGCCCGACCAGCGCCAGGTGCTCGCGGGTGCGTTGCAGCAGCCGTTGCATCCGTCCGTCCTCGGCCGGCGCGGCGATGCCCAGCCAGTGTGCGGCGATGGCGCTTTCGGCACGCTTGTCGAGCTTGGCCTTGGCGTTGAGCCGCTGCATGGTCGCCGCGTCGATGCGCCCGCCCAACCGCTGCAGCGCCTGCACGAAGCGCGGCGCGCGCTGCGCCAGGTCGGCGCGGTACAGGAACACCGCGGCGTAGCGCGGGAAGTAATGCCTGTCGTCCTGCAGCACCAGCAGGTCGTGCGCGGGGATCTCGGCATCGGTGCTGTACAGGTCGGTGAGGTCGATCGAGCCGCTGTCCAGCGCGCGGTAGGCGAGGTCGTGGTCCAGGCCGGTGGGCACCTGCGGCAGCCCGTAGGCGTCGCGCACGCCGGGCCAGCCGTCGGCGCGCGAGACGAATTCGTTGCTCAGTCCGAACTTAAGCGTCGGATGCGCGGCGAGGTCGGACAGGCGCACGATGCCCAGCGCCTGCGCGCGTTGCCGGCGCATGCCGAACGCATAGGTGTTGTCGAAGCCCAGCGGCGCGCTCATCGCCAGGCCGCGCTGCGCCAGCGCCTGCCGCAGCGCATCGTCGTCGGCGCCGGGCATGTGCAGCAGTTCGGCGGCCAGGGTGCCGGTGTACTCGGCATAGGCGTCGATCGAACCCTGCTCCAACGCACGCCACAGGATTCGGGTGCCGCCGAGCTGGCGCCGGTGCTCGACCTCGACCCCGGCCTGGCGCCCGGCGCCGGCGGCGATCTCGCCCAGCACCACCGCTTCGGTGAAGTTCTTCGAGCCGACCACGACCTTGGCATCGGCGGCAGCGGCCGGCAGACCCAGCAGGCTGGCAAGGCTGCCCAAGGCGACCACTGCGATCGCGCGCCAGCGCGCGCCTCGCGAGGTCATCGCGCCTCCTCCAGGGTGCGCTGCGCCTGCAGGAACTGGCTCACGAAGGGATCGGCCGGCGCCTCCAGCAAAGTGCGTGCACTGCCTTCCTGCAGCACGCGGCCGCCGCGCATCAGGACCAGGGTATCGCCCAGGTAGGCGGCCTCGGCGACGTCGTGGGTCACCAGCACCACGGTCTTGCCGAGCAGCGCGAACAGTTCGCGCATCTGCGTCTGCAGTTCGTGGCGCACGATCGGGTCGAGCGCGCCCAGCGGTTCGTCCAGCAGCAATACCGGCGGGTCCAGCAACAGGGCGCGGATCAGTCCGACGCGCTGGCGCTGGCCACCGGACAACTCGGCTGGATAACGCGCCAGCAGCGCTTCCGGCAGGCGGCACAACGCAGCGAGCTCGTGCAGACGCGCCTCGATGCGCGGCCGCGTCCAGCCCAGCGTGCGCGCCAGCAGGGCGGCGTTGTCGCGGGCGCTCAGGTGCGGGAACAGGCCGCCTTCCTGGATCACGTAGCCGATGCGCCGGCGCTGCGCCAACAGGGTGGCGCGACGCAACGGCTCGCCCTGGAAGCGCACCTCGCCGCTATCCGGCCACTCCAGCCCCAGCAGCAGGCGCAGCACGCTGGACTTGCCGGCGCCGCTGGGACCGATCAACGCGGTGGTGCGGCCCGGGGCGATGCGAAGATCGACCTGGTCCAGCGCCAGCATGTCGCCGTAGCGGCGGGTGACCCGATGCAGTTCGAACATCGCCGCAGCATAGCCGCAGGCGGCGACCACGCCGTGCGAAGACGCCGCGGCCTCAGCGGGCGGCGTCGGTCAGCAGGTCCAGCGTCGGTTTCGGCCGGCCCAGGTCGTACATCAGGCCGAAATGCGCCTCCGCGCCCTGCTGGTCCGGCTGGTCGAGCAGTTCGTAGAGATTGATCTCGGCGACCACGTCGGCATAGTCGCTGCGCAGCGTCTGCAGCAGGTCCGCCACGCTGTCGTAGCAGGCGCCGTCGCCGGGATGGCCGCCATCGGTGTTGCCGGTGTAGATCTCGGCGCAGTTGAGCTCGTTGACGTAGACCTTGGTGCCGTATTTCTGCGCGGCGGCGCGCAGCTGTCCGAGATACAGGTCCATCCAGTAGCCGCGCTCGCCGTGGAAGGCGTAGTAGTGGAAGCTGATCCGGTCGAAGTCGAAACCGGCGGCCTTGGCCTGGTCCAGGAACCACAGCGAGCCGTTGCGGTCGCCCGGGCAGCGCGCGTTGGCCGAATGGTCGTCGCTGTTGCAGGCGGTGATGTTGATGGTGAACTGCAGGCCGGCGCCCACCTCGTCGGAGGCCTGCTTCATGCCGCGGTACATCGTGGTCATCGCCGCGATCCGCGCCGGCGCGGCGGCACGGTCCAGGTCCTGCTCGTTGCCGATCTCCCAGACCTTGATGTCGTTGGCATAGCGGCGCGCCAGCGCGTAGCCGATCTCGCGCGACATCGGGTACACCATCGGCCGCAGCGCGATGTTGTACTGGCGCGAGAGCTGCACCAGCCGGTCGAGCACGGCGAAGTTGCGCGGGTCCACGTCGAACCGGTAGCTGCGCAGGTTGCGCTGGTCGAGCAGGCGGAACACCGCTTCGCTCTGGCTGAGCGGGTAGGCCGGGCGGCCGTCGTGGCCGTTCACCCCGTACACGATGGCCGGTGCCGCGGTGGCAGGGGCGGCAGCGACGGCGAGGAGGGCCGCGAACAGGCGCAGCAGCGGGCGCAGCAAGGACAGAGACATGGCGTTCCCGGCGGAAGCGGCCCGGGGCGGGCACGGGACCAGCCTAGCAAGCCCGGTCACGGGCATCGGCGCCAATTCCCGGGACTGCGGTGCGGGTCGCACTCCGCCTGGATTGGTCTGGAGGCGCGCCATGCTGGGCGTCCAGTGATCGGGACTGGCGCTGCCTGGCGACGCGCGCACCCGCCTCGCCTTGGGTGCCCGCTGGTGTCGTCATGGCCGACTGCAGCCGCCGCGCGCAGGTGCCCGAGTGGACCACGGGGGCCGATCGGCGCTGCCCGGAAACGCGACAGGGGCCTTGCGGCCCCTGTCGGTGTGCATCGTGTCGGCGCGGTGGATCAGCGCTGCATCTGCGAATTCGACTGTCCGGTGGCGGCGGACTTCTCGCCGGCGAACGGGTTGAGCTTGCGGATCATCCACGGGTACTTCGGCCAGTTGCCGGTCAGCCACGGATGCTGCGGGTCGTTGAGCTCGAGCACGCGGCGCGCGTCGGCGGCCAGGGTCTTGTTGCCCAGATGGGTGTAGGCATCGGCCAGCACCGCCACCGCGTCGTTCTGGTAGGCGCTCTGCGGGTAGGTCTCGAGCAGGTAGGTGGCACGCGAGGCGGCCGACACCCAGGCGTCGCGGCGCAGGTAGTACAGCGCGTTGTCCAGCTCGTGCTGGGCGAACACGTTGCGCAGGGCGATCATGCGCGCGCGCGCGTCGGCGGCGTAGCGGCTGTTCGGGTAGCGCTCGGCGACGGTGTTGAAGTCGGCGTAGGCCTGCTGCGGCGTGGACAGGTCGCGGCGGCTGGGGTCCAGCGACCACACCCGGCGCAGGAACACCGTGTCGCGGTTGGAGTTGGACAACCCGCGCAGGTAGTACATGTAGGCGATGTTGCGCTGGGTCGGGTAGGTGCGGATGAAGCGGTCGATGGTCGACACCGCGTCGTCGTGCTTGCCGGCCTTGTACTGGGCGTAGGCGCTTTCGATCATCGCCTGCTCGGTGTAGTTGCCGTACGGGTACTGCGCGATCAGCCGCTTGAAGCTGCTCTCGGCGCCGGCCCAGTTGCCGCTCTCCATCTGCGCATGCGCCTTCTGGTAGAGCTGCTCGACCGGCATGCCTTCTTCGGGGTTCTTCTTCTGACGGTGGCAACCCGTCGCCACGACCAGCGTGACCAGCAGCAGGGCGATGAAACGGACGTGCGCGGACAGCGGGACGGAGCGTCGGATCATGGGTTCGGGCGCGGCAGGGCAGGAATACGAAGGGGCGATGATAGCCTAGTGGCCTGTCCTGCGACTGACTATGGCCGCCGCGACCCCCTTTTTCCGACCCAAGCCGTGCCCCTGCCATGCCCCATACCCCCCCGGATCTCCCCGAGGACGCCGTCAGCGACGGCCCGCGCCAGGCGCGCGTCCCCGATCACGCCGCCGGTCGCCGCTTCGACGCGGTGCTGGCCGAACTGTTCCCCGAATACTCGCGTTCGCGCCTGGCCGAATGGATCAAATCCGGCGACGCCCTGCTCGACGGCGCCCCGGCGCGGCCGCGCGATGCGCTGCGCGGCGGCGAGATCGCCAGCCTGCATGCGGTGCTGGACACCCAGACCCACGCCCTGCCCGAGGACATCCCGCTGGAGGTGCTGTACGAGGACGACCAGGTCATCGTGCTGAACAAGCCAGCCGGGCTGGTGGTGCACCCGGGCGCCGGCAACCCCAGCGGCACCCTGGTCAATGCCTTGCTGTACCGCGACCCGGGGCTGTCGGCGCTGCCGCGCGCCGGCATCGTGCACCGCCTGGACAAGGACACCAGCGGCGCCATGGTGGTGGCGCGGACCCTGCAGGCGCATACCTCGCTGGTGGCGCAGCTGTCCGCGCGCGACGTGCACCGGCAATACCTGGCGGTGGTGGTCGGGGCGCTGGTCTCCGGCGGCACCGCCAATGCGCCGATCGACCGCCATCCGCGCGACCGCCTGCGCATGGCGGTGCGCGAGGACGGCCGCGACGCGGTCACCCACTACCGGCTGCGCGAGCGCTTCCGCGCCCACACGGCCCTGGAATGCCGCTTGGAGACCGGCCGCACCCACCAGATCCGCGTGCACATGGCGCACCTGAAGCACCCCATCGTCGGCGACCCGCTGTACGGTGGTCCGCTGAAGCTGCCCAAGGGCGCCAGCGAGGAGCTGATCGCCGAACTGCGCGGCTTCAAGCGCCAGGCGCTGCACGCCGAGACCCTGGAGTTCAAGCATCCCTCAAGCGGCGAGCCGGTCCGCGCCACCGCGGCGGTGCCGGCCGACCTGCAGCAGCTGATGGCCGCCCTGCGCGTGGATGCGCAGGCGGCCGCCGAGCGGGCGCGGCGCTGAGCATGGCCGGGAGCCCGGTTTCCCACGCCCTCGCGCGCGACTGCGTTTCGCGCGGCGGCCGGCGGCGCCAGGCTGGCGGCATGTCGGCCGATGTGGGGCGAGGGCTCTGCCGATGAGCGACTTCGCCCTGTCGGCCGATTGGCCGGCACCGCCGCGGGTCCACGCCCTGACCACCCTGCGGACTGGCGCCGGCGCCTCGCAGCCGCCGTTCGACCGCTTCAACCTCGGCAATCGCAGTGCTGCCGACGGCGACGACCCGGCCACGGTGCAGCGCAACCGCGACGAGTTGGCCGCGCGACTGGCGCTGCCGACGCCGCCGCATTGGCTGCGGCAGGTGCACGGCGTGCAGGTGCTGCGTTTCGACGGGCCGCCGCAGGGCGCCGGCATCGATGCCGAGCCGACCGCCGATGCCGCGGTCACCGCCGAACCGGGCGTGGTGCTGGCGATCCTGACCGCCGACTGCCTGCCGGTGGTGTTCGCCGCCCGCGACGGCAGCGAGGTCGGCGCCGCGCACGCCGGCTGGCAGGGGCTGGCTGGCGGCGTGCTCGAGGCCACCGTCGCCGCGCTGCGCACGGCGCCAGCGCAACTGCAGGCCTGGCTGGGGCCGGCGGCCGGACCGCAGCACTACGAGATAGGCGTCGAGGTGCGCGAGGCGTTCCTGCGCCACGATCCGGCCGCCGCGGCCGCATTCGTGGACACCCGGCCCGGCCACTGGCGGGTGGACCTGTACGCACTGGCGCGGCAACGCCTGGTCGCGGCCGGCCTGGCGCCGGACCGGATCCACGGTGGCGGCCTGTGCACCATCGCCGATGCGCAGCGCTTCTACTCCTATCGGCGCGACCGCCGCAGCGGGCGCATGGCGACCCTGGCGTGGATCGCGCCCTGACCCCGTCGCTGTTCGCGCAGGTGCTGGGTCCGGCGTTCGCGCAATTGCCGCCGGTACTGCGCGAACTGCATACGCCCTCGTCGCAGTCGCGCTATGTCGGTCAGGCGATGGTCCAGCGCGGCCGCCACCCGCTGTTGCCGCTGTGCGCGTGGCTGGTGCGGTTGCCGCGCACCGGGCCGGCGACGCCGGTGGAGGTGGTGTTCCGCGCCGATGCCCACGGCGAGCGCTGGGAACGCCGCTTCGGCACGCATGCCATGCCCTCGCGGCTGTGGCTGCACCGCGGCCGCCTGCGCGAGCGGCTGGGTGCGGTGGTGTTCGAATTCGCCCTGCGGATCGACGGCGCCGGCATCGAATGGCGCGCGGCGCGCGCCTGGGCCTTCGGCGTGCTGCCGCTGCCGCAGCGCTGGCTGGCCGGCGTGCACTGCCGCGAAGACCAGCGCGAGGGCCGCTACGCGTTCTTGATCGCGGTGAGCCTGCCGTGGATCGGCCCGTTCATCCGCTACGAGGGCTGGCTTGCGCCGGCCTGAGCCGCCACCGGGTGCGGCGCCCGCGGCGTCGGAGGACATGGCCATCGTCGTGTTCGACGGGGTCTGCGCGCTGTGCAGCCGCTGGGTGCGGTTCCTGCTGCGCCATGACCGCCGCGGCCGCTACCGGTTTGCGGCGATGCAGTCGCCGCGCGGCAGCGCGCTGTTGCGCGAGCACGGCCTGGATCCGGCCGATCCGCTGTCGTTCCTGCTGCTGACACGGCACGGTGCCTTGACCGATTCGGACGCGGCGATCGCGGTGATCGCCGGGCTTGGCGGGGTGTGGCGCAGCGTCGCGTGGCTGCGCCTGCTGCCGCGGCGCTGGCGCGATGCCGGCTACCGGGTGCTGGCGCGCAACCGCCATCGCTGGTTCGGTACCACGGCGCAGTGTTTCCTGCCTGAGCCGCAACAGCGTTCGCGCTTTCTGGAGTGAGCACGACGCGCGCGGCGCGTCTGATCGGCTGTTTCCTCGCGCGAGCCCATCGCCGCGGGTTCACAAGTGCCTGCGGTGGCCGTTCTTGACGGACGGGCCACCCACGCGATCGGACCGGCAACGATGGAGATTCCTCTGCTGCTTCTGCTGGCAAGCCGCTGGCAGCGGCGTCCGTCAGCCTCCTTGGCAGATAGCACCGTGGTGCCCCCCGTTTCCACGCTCCCACACCCGCCCGAGAGGAGTTCCGCTATGCCCAGTCCTACGCCTGCGCGGCTGATCCATCCAAGCAATCGCGTGTTCGGCACGATCGATATCAAGAACTACAGATTCGTCGGCGAGCAGCTGCCCAGTACCTACTACATGAGCGGAACGGGCCCGTTCATCCGCTTGCGTCCATTGCACCGATCCGGTTTCGCCATCTACGAAAGGCCGACGCGCGTGGTGGGGCTCTATGTGGGCGACTGGGACCGGGACGACACCTTCGCGCAGAACATCCAGAATGTGGCGCTGTATCGCGAACTCGGCGCAAGCGCGGCCGACATCGCCGCCAGCATCGAACGCCTGAAACTGGTCGCGCGTCGCACCGACGAGATCATCCAGCAGAATACCGCCCAGCCGCTGGAGTTGAACGACGCCGTCGTCTTCGTCAACGAGGGCGCCTTGGCCGGAACAGTGTGGGGCGGCGACAAGCAAAAGACCGGCAACGTGTACAAGCCGTTGAAGGTGGTCGATGCGACCGGCCCCAGCAGGAAGGCCCATGCCGGTCATGCCTTCGCCACGCGCGAGGCGGTGGAGCGGTTCTATGCCGATTACTATCCGCACGTGCTGGGGCAATTGATGTTGCTCGGGCAGGCCCAGCAATCCTTCGTTTCGCAAGCGCCCAATGGCGATGACGTCGTGACGGTGATCAATACCGACACCGGGTACTTTCCTCAGAGCGAGTTTCCCACCCGCGCCAGCCAGTTGCAGTTCCTGCTCCAGCAATTCATGCGCTTTGCCTGATCCTGGACGGGGCGGGAGGTCGTCGCGTGCGTCGCCTCAGTACGTACGGCGCAGCAGTGGGGTGACATTGCTGCCGCCCGGCCGCCCTTGTCCCGTCTCGATCCGGAACACCGCGACCGCCGCAGCCAGGCCGCCGGCCTGCTCCTCCATGCTGCGCGCGGCGGCGGTGGCTTCCTCGACCAGGGCGGCGTTGCGTTGGGTCACCTCGTCCAGTTGCGCCACGGTGCGGTTGACCTGTTCGATGCCGCTGGACTGCTCGCCGCTGGCGGCGCTGATCTCGCCGATCAGGCCGGTCACCCGCTGCACCGAACCGACGATCTCGTGCATGGTGGCGCCGGCGCGGTTGACCAGCGCGGCGCCTTCGCCGACGGTGCGCGTGGACGCTTCGATCAGGTCCTTGATCTCCTTGGCCGCATCGGCCGAGCGCTGCGCCAGCGACCGCACCTCCGAGGCGACCACGGCGAACCCGCGGCCCTGTTCGCCGGCGCGCGCCGCTTCCACCGCGGCGTTGAGCGCCAGGATGTTGGTCTGGAAGGCGATGCCGTCGATCACGCCGATGATCTCGCCGATGCGCTGCGAGGACGTGCTGATCGCGCGCATCGTCGCCACCACCTCGTCCATCACCTGGCCGCCGGAACGGGCGACCTCGCCGGTGTTCTGCACCAGGCCGTTGGCCTGCTGCGCGTTGTCGGCGTTCTGCTTCACCGCCGAGGTCAACTCTTCCATCGAGCTGGCGGTCTCCTCCAGGCTCGCCGCCTGCTGTTCGGTGCGGTCGGACAGGTCGGTATTGCCTGCGGCGATCTCCGAGGCGGCGCGGCGGATCGTGTCGGCCGACTCCTGGATCCCGACGATGATTTCGGTGAGCTTGGCGACGGTGCGGTTGGTGTCCTCGCGCAAGCGCGCGAACACGCCCTGCGCCTGGCCGTCGACGCGGTGGGTGAGGTCGCCTTCGGCCAGCGCCGCCAGCGCCCCGGCCAGTTGCGCCAGGTTGCTCTCCACCCCATCGGAGATGCGGTTGACGCCCTCGGCCAGCGACTTGAGGACGCCGTCCATCGCCGCGGTCTCGATGCGCTGGCTGAAATCGCCGTGCGCGGCCGCCTCGATCACCGTGGCCAGCGCCTGTTCGGCGTTGACCTGCGCGGTCACCTCTTCCCATTGCGCGATGGTGCCCAGGCGGCGGCCGTCGGCATCGTCGATCGGGCTGTACACGAAATCGATCTGGCGGCCGAAGAACGGCGCACGCACGCGCTTGGAGCCGGTCAGCGCGCGCATGCGATCGATCGCCGCCTGGCTGTCCGGATAGATGTCGCCGATGCTGCCGCCGACGAACTGTTCGGCGCGGAATTCGGGGCGGAAGCGCTGCACGTCCGGTTCGATGGTGCGCAGCATCTGCAGCAGCTTGCGGTTGGCGAAATGCACGCGGCCATCGTCGTCGGCGATGCGCACCATGGTGTCGAGATCGTCCAGCGCCTGGATCACGAAACGGCCGTGGCGCAGTTCCGCCTCGGTCTGCGCCTGGCGCGCCGCCAGCGCCTGTTGCGCGTTCTGCAGCGCACGCAGCAGCGCCACCTCGGCCGTGTCCCCGAGCACCTCCACACGCTGCTCGAAGCGGCCTTCGCCCAGTGCCTGCAGCGCCTGCGTGGCGTGTTCCAGGGCGCGTGGCGCGCTGCGTCTGCCGAGCCAGACCAGTGCCGCGGCGGCGGCCACGGCGACCAGCAGCGCCGGCAGCAAACGCGGCAATGCCGATCCGTTGGCTCCCACCGTGCGGCCGACGTGCAACGCATAGCCGGCCAGCGCCAGCAGGACCAGGACATGAGAGACAGCAAGCAGCGCCGAACGCGGGCGTAGCCAGGAGGGGGTGGGGCGGAGAACGGCGGTTGGCGTGGGCATGGTCTGCACCGGCTGGGAAACAACGGGCAACGCCGCGAGGGCGGTGCGATCGCGTGGGGGGTGATCCAGTATCGGCATATCACCGTGCCGGCTTGATCGCCTTCACCTGCCGTTCGTCGGAAACTTTATATGGACTGAACGCCCAAGGCAGAGCGCCGAAAGCGTGATGATGTGCTGCGGCGCAGCAGGCGATCGACGCAGGGCCGCGCCTGGGACGCGGCGCGGGCGGCCGCAAGCGCGACGTGCATCGCGAAGCAGCGATCGCGCTGCGGTGGCCTCGGCAAGCAGATCAGCCGGCGCGGCGCGTGGCGGCTATGTTAGGCAAGGCAGGCAGTCGGGCCGCGACGGGACACGGAACACCGCGTCATGCCGCGCCATGGCGGATGGCGCATGGCCTGCAAGGCAGGATCGCACGGCGCGCAGGCGCTGCGCGCCGCGTCGTGCAACGCGTGTGCCGCCGCTAGCGCACGCTTTCCAGCGCCTGCAGATAGCGCTGGCGCCATGCGTTGATGTCGTGCTTGCGCAGGTGATCCATCATCGCCTGCCAGCGCTCGATGCGCTTGGCCTTGGGCAGCGACGCGCCGGTGGCGATGGCGTCGGCGACGCCGTCCAGGTCGTGCGGATTGACCAGCAGCGCTTCCTTCAGTTCGTCGGCGGCGCCGGCCAGCAGCGACAGCACCAGCACGCCGGGATTCTCCGGATCCTGCGCGGCCACGTACTCCTTGGCCACCAGGTTCATGCCGTCGCGCAGCGGCGTCACCAGGCCGACCTGTGCGGCGCGATAGAAGCCGGTCAGGGTGGCATGGGTGAAGTTGCGGTTGACGTAGCGCAGCGGCGTCCAGTCCGGCTCGGCGTGGCCGCCGTTGATGTGCCCGGCGATCTGCTCGAGCTGGTTGCGCAACTGCTTGTATTCGGTGACGTCGCCGCGCGAGACCGGCGCGATCTGCAGGTAGGTGAGGCTGCCGCGCTGGTCGGCATGCCGTTCCAGGTAGCGCTCGAAGCCGAGGAAGCGTTCCGGCAGACCCTTGGAGTAGTCCAGCCGGTCCACGCCGATCGCCAGCTGGCGGTCGCGCAGGCTGCTGCGCAGGTCGCGCACCGCCGGCTTGGACATCGCCGCGCGCGCCTGCTGCGCGATCAGTTCGGTGTCGATGCCGATCGGGAACATGGCCGCGCGGAACCGGCGCCCGCCCGGCGCTTCCAGCACGCCGTCCTTGATCACCTTGCCGCCGCCGAACAGGCGCACGTAGGCCTGGAAGCGGTCGACGTCGCGGCGGGTCTGGAAGCCGATCAGGTCGTAGGCGTAGAAGCCGGAGAACAGCCGCGCGTGGTCCGGCAGCGCCTGGATCAGGTCGGCCGAGGGGAACGGCACGTGCAGGAAGAAGCCGATGCGGCAGCCGATGCCGCGCTCGCGCAGCAGCGAGGCCAGCGGGATCAGGTGATAGTCGTGGATCCACACCGTGTCGTCCTCGCGCAGCAGCGGCGCGAGCTTGTCGGCGAACATGGCGTTGACCCGGCGGTAGCCCTCGCGGGTGGCGCGGTCGTAGTCGACCAGGTCCAGGCGGAAGTGCAGCAGCGGCCACAATGTGCGGTTGGCGAAGCCGTTGTAGTACGCGTCCAGGTCGGCGCGATTCAGGTCCATGGTGACGAAGCGGATATCGCCCTGGGTCTGTTCGTGCATCGCGCCGCTGTCGCCGCGCACGGTCTTGCCGCTCCAGCCGAACCACACGCCGCCGCGCTCCTTCAGCGCCGCCAGCAAGCCCACCGCGAGGCCGCCGGCGCGGTTCTCGCCGGGCAAGGCCACGCGGTTGGATACCACTACCAATCTGCTCATGACGCCTCCTGCCAACTGCGCGACAAGCGCATGGCGGCGATGATCAGGCCGACATGCGAATAGGTCTGCGGGAAATTGCCCCAGGCTTCGCCGTTGTCGAAGGCCAGATCCTCCGACAGCAGGCCCAGGTGATTGCGCCGGGCGAGGATGCGCTCGAACAGCTCGCGCGCCTCCTCCTTGCGCCCGATCGCGGCCAGGGCGTCGATGTACCAGAACGTGCAGATGGTGAAGCTGGTCTCCGGTTCGCCGAAATCGTCCGGCGCCACGTAGCGGTACAGCGCATCGCCATGCTTCAGGTCGCGGCCGATCGCCTCGACCGTGGCGATGAAACGCGGATCGTCCGGGGCGATGAACCCGATGTCGGCCAGCAACAGCAGCGAGGCGTCCAGCCGGTGGCCGTTGAAGGTGTCGGTGAAGTGGCCCAGCTCCGTGCTCCAGGCCTCGGCCAGCACGCGTGCGTGGATGCGCTCGGCGCGCTCGCGCCAGTACGCCACGCGGTCTTCCAGGCCCAGCCGCGCGGCGATCTTGGCCAGGCGGTCGCAGGCGGCCCAGCACATCGCGCTGGTGTAGGTGTGCACCTCGGCGCGGCCGCGGAACTCCCACAGGCCGGCATCGGGCACGTCGTGCAGTTCGAAGGCGCGCTCGCCCAGCGGCTCCAGGCGCAGGAACGTGTGGGTGTCGCCGGGATCCTTCAGGCGCAGGTCGAAGAACAGCTGGGTGGAGGCGAGTACCACGCTGCCGTACACGTCGTGCTGCTTCTGGATCCAGGCCAGGTTGCCGCGCCGCACCGGGCCCATGCCGCGATAGCCGGCCAGCGACTCGACCTCGTGTTCCTCCAGCGCCGCCTCGAAGCCGATGCCGTACAGCGGCTGCAGGCTGCCGTCGGTGGTGGCGATGTTGAAGATGTAGCCGAGGAACTGCTCCATGGTGCGGGTGGCGCCGAGCCGGTTCAGCGCGCGCACCACGAAGGCGGCGTCGCGCAGCCAGCAGTAACGGTAGTCCCAGTTGCGCGGGGTGTCCGGCGCTTCCGGGATGGAGGTGGTCATCGCCGCGATGATCGCGCCGCTGTCCTCGTACTGGCACAGCTTCAGGGTGATCGCGCTGCGGATCACCGCGTCCTGCCAGTCCAGCGGCACCGACAGGTAGCGCACCCACTCGCGCCAGTATTCCTCGGTGCGTTCCTGCGCTTCCTGGATGTAGCCGGTCAGCGAGCGGGTCAGCGATTCGTCCACGCCCAGCATCAGGTTGACCGGGTGGTTGAGCACGAACGGCAGTTCGTCGCGGATGAAGCGCACCGGCACGTCGGTGGTCAGGCGCAGGGTGAAATCCGGCAGCAGCCAGCGCACGTGGTTGCTGCCCCAGGTGCTCTCCGGCTGGCGCGCGCCCCAGTCGGCCAGCGGCCTGGCCAGCACGCGGATGCGCGGGTTGCCGGCCAGCGGCCGCACCTGGCGGATGATGCTGACCGGGCGATAGAAGCGGCCGTGGTTGCGCCAGCGCGGCGCGAAGTCGATCACCTCCACCGCGCCGCCGTGGGCGTCGCGCAACACCGTGCGCAGGATCGCGGTGTTGGCCAGGTAGTGCTGGTCGCTGTCGACGAAGTCTTCCAGCTCGATGCTGAAATCGCCGCCAGGATGCGCGCGCGGGGAGAGCAGGGCGCAGAACGCCGGGTCGCCGTCGAAGGCCGGCAGGCAGCTCCACACCACGCTGGCCCGTTTGTCGATCAGGGCGCCGAAGCTGCCGTTGCCGATGACGCCGAGGTCGAGATTGGGGGAACTCATGGAGCGGACGGGTCCTTGTGCGGAAGCAGTGGGGGAAGCGGCCACGGGGCGCGGACGGGCGGGCGTTGCGCTGGCCTCATCCGGCGTTATCGCGCAGCCAGGCGTGTACGCCGCGTGGATCGGGCAGCGCATAGGTGGCGACGCTGTCGGCGCGGGTGCCGACCAGCACGCTCCAGCCGCCGGCCTGGTTGGCCGCGGCGAAGCCGAATTCGTCGGTGAGATCGTCGCCGACGAACACCGGGCGGCGTCCGCGGAACGGCGGTTGCTGCAGCAGCGTGGTCAGCGCCACGCCCTTGTCGCTGCCTTCGGGCACGAACTCGACCACGTGGTCGCCGGGCTGCAGGCGGTAACCGGGCAGGTCGGCGATCTGTTCGTCGGCGAACGCCAGCACCGCCTCGGCCGCGCTGGGCGCCGCCCGCCAGTGCAGGGCCACGCTGGCGCCCTTGTCTTCGATCAGCACGCCCGGATGCGCCTGGCGCAGATGCGCGGCGCGCGCATGCAGCGCATGGAGAAAGTCGGAGGTATCGGCGGGAATCGCCGCCTGCGCGTCGGCGTCGCTGCGCAGTTCGTGGCCGTGCAGGCCGGCGGCGGGCAGCCACAGCGGCGCGAACAAGGCGTCCAGCTGCGTCAGCGGACGTCCGCTGACCAGCGCCACCGCGCCACCGAGGCGCTGGTGCAGGCGACCGATCGCCTCACGTACCTCGGGCAGCAACTGCACCTGGTCGGGGCGTTCGGCAAAGGCGATGAGAGTGCCGTCCACGTCCAGGAACAATGCGCAGGCATCGTCCAGACGCGGCGGCGGCGGTCGGAGGGGGAGCGCGTCTGCCATCCCGGCATGATGGCGCAGCGGGCGTTAGCGTCAGGTGGATTGGGGGCCGGGAATCGGGAATGGGGAAACGGGAATGGGGAAAAGCAATAGCCGTGCGGGTAGGCTCTTGCTCTTCTGCTCTTCCGATTCCCTTTTCTCGATTCCCGATTCCCCGCTCCTTCCCATTCCCGATTCCCGTCTCCCCATTCCCCACACCTTCGTCAGAAGGTGTCTGGGCCGGGAAACGGGAATCGAGAAACGGGAATGGGAGGAGCAAAAGCGGTGCTTGCGCGCACGGCTGTTGCTTTTCCCCATTCCCCATTCCCGTGTCCCCATTCCCCACACCTTCGTCAGAAGGTGTACCGCACCCGCCCATAGTAGTAAGCGCCGTTGCTGCCGATCGGCGAGAGCACGTCGTAGGGCAGGTTGCCGAAGTAGGCGATGTCCGGCTTGGAGCGGTCGGCGTAGGCGTCGGTGAGGTTCTGTCCGCCCACCGCCACGCTCCACTGCGGGGTGAGGTGGTATTCGACCTCGGCGTCGAGTTGCCACTTGGCGCTGTAGGTCTGCTCCGGGGCGAAGCCGCCGCCGAAGTCGAACACGCGGGTGGCGCTGCCGTAGCGGGTGACGCGGGTCTGCAGCGACCAGCGCGCGTCGCTCCAGTTCGCCGCCAGCTGCGCGCGGGTGCGCGGGGTCGCTTCGGTCAGGGTGTTGCGCTCTTCCACGCCGAACAGCACGTAGTCCGGATTCAGCGCCAACAACTGCGCCGGCGTGGCCACCACGTTCTCCAGCTCGGTCTTGGCGTAGCTCCAGGTGCCGGTCAACTGCAGTTGGCCCTGGCCCAGCGCCTGCCGCCAGTTGCTGACCAGCTCGGCGCCGCGGGTGCGGGTGTCGGCGGCGTTGACGAAGAAGCTGGCGCTCTGCAGGCCGGCGATGCCGAAGCGCTGCGCGACGAAGTCGGTCAGGGCGTCGCCGTCGATGCTTTCCGACAGCGCGATGCGCTTGTCGATGTCGATCTGGAACAGGTCCAGCGACAGGTCGAAGTGGCTGCCGACACGGCTGGTGAAGCCCAGGCTGTAGTTGCGCGACTTCTCCGGCTGCAGCGTGCGCGCGCCCAGCGCCTGCGCGATCGGGTTGTCGACCGAGAGCAGGCGGCCCTGCAGCAACTGTCCGTTGGCGTTGTAGCCGGTGGAACTGGCCTCGTAGCCGATCTGGCTCAGCGACGGCGCGCGGAAGTTGTTGGAGATCGCGCCGCGCAGGGCGAATGCCGGGACGAACTCGTAGCGCGCGGCCAGCTTGCCGGTCAGTTCGCCGCCGAAGTCCTGGTAGTGCTCGTAGCGCGCGGCCAGGTCGGTGGAGAGATTGTCGCCGAACTGGCTGGACACGCTGGCGTAGAGACTGGCGACGTTGCGCGACAGGTCGGCCGCATCCTGCGGGGTCAGGCCGCCGCCGGCCTGGGCGCCGGTGGGGCGGTCGGTGTAGGGGCCGGCGGCGTAGCTGGCCGGGTCGCCCGGACGGGTGCGGTAGTGCTCGCGGCGCAGCTCCACGCCGGTGCCCACGGTGTGGGTGGCGCCGGCGACGTCGAAGCTGCGGCTCAGGTCGAGGTTGGCCACGCCTTGCTCGAACGCGTAGTCGCCGGTCTTGAAGCGGGTCGGGCTGCCCGGGCCCAGCGAGGCGTTGAGCGAATGCTTGAGCCGGTAGGTGAAGTCGTTGCGGCCGTAGTCGAGGCTGGCGTCGTAGGCCCATTCGCCCCATTGCCCGCGCGCGCCGAGCACCGCCTGCAGGTCGCGGTTCTCGCCCAGCGACACCGGGCGGTAGCCCTGCGGATACACCTGCGTCCAGTTGGCGGCGCCGTCGGGGTAGCGGAAGTAGTTGGCGCCCTGCGTGTCGCGCTGGTTATAGGTGCCGAAGGCATAGACCTCGCTGCCCTGGCCGAACGGCAGCTTGCCGTTGATCCAGGCGTTGAGATCCTTGCTGGCGCCGTCGCCGAGTTCATAGTTGCGCTTGCCGGCCAGCGCCAGATTGGCCGGGGTCTGTTCCTCGAACGGCGGGATCTGGTCGAAGCCGGCGCGGTTGGTGGCCTCGTGGTTCTTCAGTTCCAGGCCGACCTTGAAGAAGCCGCCGTCCTCGCCCAGGCGTGTGCCGACCTTGCCGCTGGCATAGCCGGTCTGGCCGTCGGTGAGGGTGCGGTGGATCGGCTTGACGTCGGTGTGGTTGGCGCCGTAGCTGGCTTCCAGCGCGCCGCTGTCCGGGTCGTCGTCCAGGATCACGTTGATCACCCCGGCCACCGCGTCGGAGCCGTACTGCGCGCCGGCGCCGTCGCGCAGCACTTCGATGCGCTTGATCGCGCTGATCGGGATGGCGTTGAAGTCCACCGGGGTGGTGCCCTTGCCGATCTTGCTGTCGGTGTTGACCAGCGCCGAGGTGTGGCGGCGCTTGCCGTTGACCAGCACCAGCACCTGGTCGGGCGAGAGCCCGCGCAGCTGTGCGGCGCGCACGTGGTCGGCGCCGCCGGAGTTGGACTGGCGCGGGAAGTTGAAGGACGGCAGCAGCGCCTGCAGCGCGCTGCCGAGTTCGCCGTTGACCACGCCGGCCTTGCGGATGTCCTCGGCGCTGAGCACGTCCACCGGGGCGGTGGATTCGAGCACGGTGCGGCCGCTGGCGCGGGTGCCGGTGACGATCACCGTGTCCAGATTGGTCGCGGTGGCCGGAGCGGCCTCCTGGGCGAACGCGGGGGCCGCCAGGGCCAGTGCGATGGCCAGGCTCAGCGGCCTGACGAACGGGGACGACATGGGGGTTCTCTCCTGAAACGATGACCATCGAGACCGGCCGCGCCGGCCATGGCGGCGACTGGGGTCGGCAAAGGTTGCTGCATCCATCCGGATGAAGCGATATATTAGCCCGACGTTAAGGCGATGTGCGAGCCGTGTGTTCGGTGCGCTCGGGCATGAGCTCATGCCCGGCGGTTATCCGGCCCGGTCCGTACCTGGCCTACGATCGTGTGTTGCCTGCCCCTTCCGACCGAGACCTTGCCGATGCTCTTGCGTGCCCCGTTGATCGCCGTCCTCCTGGCCCTGAGCGCCTGCGCCAGCGTCGCTCCGTCTGCGCCCACCGCGCCGAGCAAGGTCAGCGCGACCATGCAGGGCGATGCGGCGCGGCCGGCGCAGGCCAGCGGCTGGGTGCGCAGCGAGCTGTACTTCGGCGTGGGCGAGGAGAGCGGCCCGGCCGACCGTCCGCAGGCCGAGCCGATCAGCGAGGCGCGCTGGCGCGCGTTCCTGGACAAGGAAGTGACGCCGCGCTTTCCCGACGGCCTGACCGTGTTCGACGCCTACGGCCAGTGGCTGTTCCGCGGTGCCAAGGAGCCGAACCGGCTCAACACCAAGGTGCTGGTGATCCTGCACGAGGACACCCCGCAGCGCCGCGCCGACATCGAGGCGATCCGGTTGGCGTGGAAGCAGGCCACCGGGCACCAGTCGGTGCTGTGGGCGCGGCAGGCGGTGGACGTGTCGTTTTGATTGCCGGGATTCGGGATTCGGGATTGGGGATGACCAGCCGTTTGGCTGTGGAAAGCGGGGATTCGCAAAAGCGGACCGCTGCAGTGAGTGCGGGGCCGTTCGTGATTCGGCCTGGTGATCTGGACGATCCGGCGGTGCGTGGGTTGCTGGAGTACCACGTGCAGCAGATGCATGCGCAGTCGCCGCCGGGCTGCGTGTATGCGTTGGGCCTGTCCGGTCTGCGGCAGCCGCAGGTGCGGGTGTGGAGCGTGTGGCGCGACGAGGCGCTGGCCGCGGTCGGTGCGTTGCGGACGCTGGACGATGGCGGTGGCGAACTGAAGTCGATGCGCACGCATCCGGCGTTCCTGCGCCAGGGTGCGGCGGCGGCCCTGCTCGACCATCTGATCGCGGTCGCCCGCGCCGAAGGCCTGCAGCGGCTGAGCCTGGAAACCGGCAGCGGCGCGGCGTTCGCGCCGGCGCTGGCGTTGTATCGCCGGCGCGGCTTCCGCAACGGGCCGGCGTTCGGCGACTACGTGCCGAGCGCGTTCAACCAGTTCCTGCATCTGCCGCTGTAGCTACCGCGGCGCGCCGTCGCCGGAAAACGGCATCCTGCGCGTGCACCGATCCGACGGTGCCGCTTGCCCTTACCATCCCTCGACCCCCAACGCCGCCACTGCCCGCATGTCCACTCCCGCTCCTGTCTCGCCGCGTCCGCGTTGGTTCGTCGCCGGCGACCTCAACGGCTTCTTCGGCCTGGTGGTCGACAACCTGTCGATCCTCGGCTTTATCACCCTGGCGCTGGTCGGCCTGTTCCAGTTCCCCGTCGAGGTCATCTACACCCGGATGATTCCCGGCACCGCCTTCGGCGTGCTGGTCGGCAACCTGCTCTACACCTGGATGGCGCGGCGGCTGGCCGCGCGCAGCGGGCGCAGCGACGTCACCGCGATGCCGCTGGGCCTGGATGCGCCGACCAGCATCGGCATGGCGCTGCTGGTGCTCGGCCCGGCCTTCGTGCGCTACAAGCAGCAGGGCCTGGACCCGCAGGCCGCGGCGCTGGCCACCTGGCACCTGGGCATGGCGTCGCTGGTGGTGATGGGCGCGCTGAAGACGGTGCTGTCGTTCTTCGGCGATGCGGTCACCCGCGCCTTGCCGCGCGCCGCGCTGCTCGGCTCCATCGCCGGCATCGCCATCGTGTTGATGGGCTTCCTGCCGCTGCTGGAGACGCTGCGCACGCCGCTGGTCGGGCTGGTGGTGCTGGGCCTGCTGCTGTACGTGCTGATCGCCAAGGGGCGGTTGCCGTGGCGCCTGCCTGGGGTGCCGCTGGCGCTGGCGTTGGGTACCGGCCTGTACTACTGGGCCAACGCCGCGGGGATCGGCATTCCCGGCCACCAGGCGCCGCAATGGAGCGCGCCGCAGCTGGTGTTGCCGTGGCCGAGCCTGGGGTTCGTCGCCGGCCTGGCCGACACGGTGCCGCTGCTGCCGCTGTTGCTGCCGTTCGGCCTGCTGATGGTGGTCGGCGGCATCAACGTCAGCGAGAGTGCGCGTGCCGCCGGCGACGACTACCGCACCCGCGACATCCTGTTGGTCGAGGCCGGCGCGACCCTGATCGCCGGTGTCTGCGGCGGCGTCGCCCAGACCACGCCGTACATCGGCCAGCCGGCCTACAAGCACATGGGCGCGCGCAGCGGCTACACCTTGCTCACCGGGCTGTTCATCGGCCTGGGCGGCATGTTCGGGCTGGTCGCCGGCCTGGTGCAGTGGCTGCCGATGGCGGTGCTGGCGCCGATCATCGTCTACGTCGCCATCGACATCACCACCCAGGCCTTCCAGGCCACGCCCAAGCGCCACGCCGGTGCGATGGTGCTGGGCTTCCTGCCGTCGGTGGCGTACCTGCTGGCGATCAAGGCGCCGGGCTGGATCGCCCCGGAGCAGCTGGCCAAACTCACCACCACCCTCGACGGCCACGGCCTGCCGGAGCTGGCGGTGATCCTGACCCTGGGCAACGGCTTCATCATCACCGCGATGCTGTGGATCGCCGCAGTGGCGGCGATGGTCGACGGCCGCCTGCGGCGTGCCGCCGTGTTCCTGCTGGTGGCGGCCGGGCTGACCCTGTTCGGGCTGATCCACTCGGTGGACCCGCGCGGCGGCCTGTACCTGCCATGGACGCTGAGCGGTGTGCCCAAGCTGATCGCCTGGCAGTTCGTCGGCGGCTACCTAGTGCTGGCCGCGCTGCTCGGCCTGCTGTCGTTGCAGAAGCCGCGCGCGGTGCTGGTGGACTGACGGCGGCGCGACAAGCGGTGCCGGGATCGCAACGATGCACGAGAGGAGGATGGCATGAACGCTTGCCCTGGCCTGCGCATGCGTGCGCTGGCACTGCTGCTGGCACTGGGCTGGATGCCCAAGGCTGGCGCGGTGTCGTTCGATTGCAGCAAGGCAACCACGGCGGTGGAGCGACTGTTGTGCACGGACAAGCGGTTGGACGCCACGGAGGAATGGCTGGCCCTGCGCTATGCGGCGCTGCGCGACGTTGTGCCCGCGGCGCAGCGGCCTGGCGTGCGCAACGCGCAGCGCGACTGGCTGGCGCAGCGCCAGAGCTGCCTGGCCGAGACCGATCCGGGGGCCTGCCTGAAACAGCGGATGGAGGCGCGGGTACGCGCGCTGGACGCCGAGTTCGCGCCGCAGGCGGCGCGCTTCGACCGCATCGTCGCCAGCATTCCCACCACGCCTGCCGCGGCGGCGGCGCAGCTGCGCGCCTACGATGGTGGTCTGGCCTCGGCCTGGCTGGTGTACCTGCATCGCTTCGTGCCGGCGGCCGGGGTGGCGGCGGCCGAAGCGCGTGCCCGGTTCGCGTCCGCTAGCACCGCCCTGCGGCAGCAGGACGGGGTATCCGCCGGGCTGCTCGACACGTCCGAGCCGAGCAGCCGACAGGCCGGGGAAGCGCGCGACCTGACCCTGTTGCGGCTATGGATCGAACGCAGCGGCTATACGCCGGATGCGGCCACGCAGCCGAATCCGCGCCCCTACGTGCATTGTTTCGTGTTCGCCGCGCAGGGCGAGGCCGCCTACGACGCCATGGGCCCGCTGTATGGCTCCAGCCGCGATCTTTCCGCGCCGATCTGCCGGCCGTTGCCCGGCCTGTTCGATCAACCCGCATGGATGCGCTTGCAGCAGGCATTCGGCAGCTTGGTGGATCGCGTCTCCGACGACGCGGGCACCATGCGCTACGCGGATTTCGCCGCATGGCGGGTGCTGTCGCTGCAGGCCACGGTGTCGCCACTGCTATTGCTGAAACAACCCAAGGGCGCCGAGCCGCCCGGCGATCCGGCCGCCGCCATCGCCGCGTGGCACGACGCGAGCGTGTGGCCGCAGGCCGATCGCAAGGCGGCACTGGCGGCCTTGCAGCCGGCGCGCGCTGCCGCGGCGCAATGGATGATCGCGCACAAGGCAATGCCGGCGGCGCAGGCCGACCGCGTCGCGGCGGCGCTGGTCGCAGCCTGGGTCGGTGCGCGCATCGCCTTTGCCGAAGGCCCGCAGGGGTAATGGTCGCGTACGCGGCGCTGGTGGGGCGCTGGCGCCTCGCGCAAGGCGTGCATCTAGGCTGAACGCCGGCCGTCCCGCGCTGGAACCGGTGCGCATCGCGGCGGTCACACCTCCATTGTCCGATGGAGATGTGCATCCCATGCAGCCGCGTCACTCGTTCTGGCCGTGGATCCTGGTCGCCGTGCTGGTGGCCGCCGCTGCGGCATGGTTGTTCCGCGACAACATCGCCGCGCCGTGGCCCGCCGCTGCGCCCGCACCTGCCGCGGTCGCGCCGCCGCCCGCCGCGGCCGCGCCGACAACGCCTGACGCGCCTGCCGCGGCGGCAACGCCGCCGCCGATCCAGCACCCGATCGATGCCGCGGAAGCCGCCGATGCGGCGATTCCGGCGCTGACCGCCAGCGACGATGCGGCCTGGTCTGCACTGAGCGCGCTGGCCGGCGGCGACGCACCGCTGGCGCTGCTGTTGCGCGACCACCTGATCCAGCGCCTGGTGACCATGGTCGACAACCTGAACCAGCGCCGCGTCACGGCCCGCTCCCTGGCGCTCAAGCAGGTGCCGGGCGAGTTGCAGGTGAGCACCGATGCCAGCGGCGCCAGCGTCATCGCCGACACCAATGCCCAGCGCTACGCGCCCTACGTGGAGGCGTTCACCCGGGCCGATCCGGGCACGGCGGTTGCGGCCTATCGCCGCTTCTATCCGCTGTTCCAGCAGGCTTATGTGGAGTTGGGCTATCCACAGGGCTACTTCAACGATCGCTTGGTGCAGGTGATCGACCACCTGCTGCAGACCCCGACGCCGACCGCGCCGCTCGCGGTGGAGATGGATCCGGTGCGCGGCAAGTACCGCTTCGTGGATCCGGCGCTGGAATCGCTGTCGATCGGCCAGAAGGCGCTGTTGCGCATGGGCCCGACCCAGGCCGCCGCGGTCAAGGCGCAGTTGCGTGCGGTGCGCGAAGCGCTGACGCGGACCTGAGCCAGGCGCGAGGCGCGTGCCGCGTCATGCGGGCTTTTTGTTTTTGGCAGGAACGGCCCGAGGCCACCTCGAGCCGCTCATGCGGGAAAGCGCCTATGGCCACGCCTGAAGCGCCCTTGTGGGAGGGACTTCAGTCCCGACGCGCTACACCATAGATCACCACGGCATGACGGCGGTCTTTCACCGGACGTGGCAGACCGACGCCGGACGTCCAGCCTCGCTCAGCCATCCAATTCCGGGTAATGCCGGAAGATGCCGTTCTCGTTGAACGGCAGGCGCCGCGGCGAGGCCAGGTAGGCGGCGATGCCCGGGCGCTCGCAGACGCGCTGCTGCAGCGCGCGCAGCCGCGGCAGCTTCGGCGAGAGTTTTTTCATTGCCTGCGGGAAGGCGTAGTCCAGCCCGCTCATCAGCTGGAACAGCGACAGGTCCACGTAGGAATGCTCGCGCAGCACGTGGCGCCCGCCGCCCTGGTCCAGCACCTGTTCGAAATAGCCAAGGAACTTCGGCAGCCGCTGCTTGCGCAGGTCTTCGGCGCGGCGTCGCGCTTCGGCCTTCTGATCCTCGTAGTACAGCGCGCTGGCGATGGGGTGGTGGCTGTCGTGGACCTCGGCAACCAGGTCGGCGATGGTCAACTGCAATTGCAGGGCCTGCAGTCGCCGCGATTCGCTGTCCGGCACCAGGCCCAGCGGCGGGCCGAGGTAGTGCAGGATGTTGGCGACCTGGGCGATCACCAGCCGGCCGGCCTTGAGGAACGGCGGCGCGAACGGCCGCGCGCCGGCATGGGCGCCGTCGAGGAAGGGCTGCATCGCCGCATCGCCCTGCTCGCGGGCGACATCGCGATAGCCGGCGCCGGCATCCTCCAGCGCCAGCCGCACGAACTCGCCGCGGCCCTGGATGCCGGTCCAGTAGTACAGCTCGTAGTGCATGGCGGGGCCTGTGCGTGGGGACGGGAGCGCCGAGGGTAGCCGCCGTTGCGGTAGCGGCGTGTGACTGCCCGGTGCCGGAGTGCGGCGGACGTCACGTCGCGTCGCCGCCGTGCCGCGAGGTGTATACAGACGTCGCGGACGGCCTTGAAACAGGGGCGGACAGCCGCATTTTGCTGGCATGCCGGCACGGCCGGCCCTTTCCTTCAGAGGACTTCCCGATGCGGATGGACAAGCTCACCTCGCGCTTCCAGCAGGCCCTGGCCGACGCGCAGTCGCTGGCCGTGGGCCGCGATCACACCATCATCGAACCGGTGCACGTGTTCGTGGCGCTGCTCGACCAGGCCGGCGGCAGCACCCGGCCGTTGCTGGCCCAGGCCGGCGTCAACGTGCCGGTGCTGCGCGAGCGCCTGGGCGAGGCGCTGGACAAGCTGGCCAAGGTCAGCGGCCAGCCCGGCAACGTGTCGATGGGCAACGACCTCAGCCGCCTGCTCAACCAGACCGACAAGCTGGCGCAGCAGCACAACGACCAGTTCATCGCCAGCGAGTGGTTCGTGCTGGCCGCGGCCGACGACGGCGGTCCGTTGGGCCTGGCGCTACGCGCGGCCGGCGCCGACAAGAAGAAGCTCGAAGCCGCCATCGACAAGCTGCGCGGCGGCGAGACGGTGCAGTCGGAGAACGCCGAGGAACAGCGCCAGGCGCTGGAGAAGTACACCATCGACCTCACCGCGCGCGCCGAGAGCGGCAAGCTCGATCCGGTGATCGGCCGCGACGAGGAGATCCGCCGCACCGTGCAGGTGCTGCAGCGGCGTACCAAGAACAACCCGGTGCTGATCGGCGAGCCCGGCGTCGGCAAGACCGCGATCGTCGAGGGCCTGGCCCAGCGCATCGTCAATGGCGAAGTGCCCGAAGGCCTGCGCGGCAAGCGCGTGTTGTCGCTGGACATGGGAGCGCTGATCGCCGGCGCCAAGTTCCGCGGCGAGTTCGAGGAGCGGCTCAAGGGCGTGCTCAACGACCTGGCCAAGAACGAAGGCCAGATCATCCTGTTCATCGACGAACTGCACACCATGGTCGGCGCCGGCAAGGCCGATGGCGCCATGGACGCGGGCAACATGCTCAAGCCGGCGCTGGCGCGCGGCGAACTGCACTGCATCGGCGCCACCACCCTGGACGAGTACCGCAAGTACATCGAGAAGGACGCAGCGCTGGAGCGGCGCTTCCAGAAGGTGTTCGTCGGCGAGCCGAGCGTGGAGGACACCATCGCCATCCTGCGCGGGCTCAAGGAGCGCTATGCGGTGCACCACGGCGTGGAGATCACCGACCCGGCGATCGTCGCCGCGGCCACGCTGTCCAATCGCTACATCACCGACCGCCAGTTGCCGGACAAGGCCATCGACCTGATGGACGAAGCGGCCAGCCGCATCCGCATGGAGATCGACTCCAAGCCGGAGGAACTGGACCGCCTGGAGCGGCGCCTGATCCAGCTCAAGATCCAGCGCGAGATGCTGAAGAAGGAGAAGGACGAGGCCTCGCGGCAGCGCCTGGCCGACCTGGAGAGCGACATCGACAAGCTCGAGCGCGAGTTCTCCGATCTGGACGAGGTGTGGAAGTCGGAGAAGGCGGCGCTGCAGGGCGCGACCAAGATCAAGGAGCAGATCGAGCAGGCCCGTGTGGAACTGGAGGCGGCGCAGCGGCGCCAGGACTACGCCAAGATGAGCGAGATCCAGTACGGCCTGCTGCCGAACCTGGAGAAGCAGCTGGCCGCGGCCAACGAGGCCGAACAGCACGACTTCAAGCTGGTGCAGGACCGTGTCACCGCCGAGGAGATCGCCGAGGTGGTGTCGCGCTGGACCGGCATCCCGGTCAACAAGATGCTCGAGGGCGAGCGCGACAAGCTGCTGCGCATGGAGGACGAACTGCACCAGCGCGTGGTCGGCCAGGAAGAGGCGATCAAGGTGGTGTCCGACGCGGTGCGCCGCTCGCGCGCCGGCCTGTCCGATCCGAACCGGCCCAGCGGCTCGTTCCTGTTCCTGGGCCCCACCGGCGTCGGCAAGACCGAGCTGTGCAAGGCGCTGGCCGAGTTCCTGTTCGACAGCAGCGACGCGATGATCCGCATCGACATGAGCGAGTTCATGGAGAAGCATTCGGTGGCGCGGCTGATCGGTGCGCCTCCGGGTTATGTCGGCTATGAGGAAGGCGGCTACCTCACCGAGGCGGTGCGGCGCCGGCCGTATTCGCTGATCCTGCTCGACGAAGTCGAGAAGGCGCACAGCGACGTGTTCAACATCCTGCTGCAGGTACTCGACGACGGCCGCCTCACCGACGGCCAGGGCCGCACCGTGGACTTCCGCAACACCGTCATCGTGATGACCTCCAACCTGGGTTCGCATCAGATCCAGGAGCTGAGCGGCGACGGCAGCGCCGAGGCCTACACGCAGATGAAGGCGGCGGTGATGGGCGTGGTGCAGGCGCACTTCCGCCCGGAGTTCATCAACCGCCTGGACGACATCGTGGTGTTCCATCCGCTGGACAAGGCGCAGATCAAGTCGATCGCGCGCATCCAACTGCATGGTCTGGAGAAGCGCCTGGCCGAGCGCGGGTTGAAGATCGAACTGGGCGACCGCGCGCTGGAGCTGCTCGGCAACGTCGGCTTCGACCCGGTGTACGGTGCGCGCCCGCTGAAGCGCGCGATCCAGGCGCAACTGGAGAACCCGCTGGCGCAGCAGATCCTGTCCGGGCAGTTCGTCAGCGGCGACACCATCAAGGTCGAGGCCGAGGGCGGCAAGCTGGTGTTCGAGAAGGCCTGATGGGTTCCATCGCGCAGGCGCGTTCCGCTGTGTCGGCGGCGCGCGCCCTGCTGGTGGACATGGACGGCGTGCTGCGGCTGTGGCCCGCCGACGACGCCGAACTCGAGCGCGCGCACGGGGTGCCGCCGGGCAGCCTGCGCGCGGTGGCGTTCACGCCGACGTTGTTGGAGCCGGCGATCCGCGGCGTGACGAGCGACCCGCAATGGCGGGCCGAGGTGACTGCGCGCCTCGCTGCGCTGGCGCCCGAGGCGGACGTCGCGGCGCTGGTCGCCGCCTGGTCCGCGCCGACGGCGGCGCGGCTCAACCAGCCGGTGCTGGCGCTGCTGCGGGACGTGCGCCAGCGGATGCCGGTGGTGTTGCTGAGCAACGCCACCTCTCGGCTGTCGCAGGATATGCAGGCGCTCAGCATCGCCGACGCGTTCGACGCAGTGGTGAATTCCAGCGAAGTCGGTGCGATCAAACCCGAGCCGGCGATCTTCCTGCATGCGCTGGCGTAACTCGGGATGGCCGCGGACGAGGTGCTGTTCGTCGATGACACGGCGGTCCATGTCGAGGCCGCGCGCGCCCTGGGCCTGCGCGCCGAGCGTTATGTGGACGCAGAAACCTTGCGTGCCTGGCTGCTCGCGCAGGGCGCGCTCGGCGGCGGCTGAGGCCGGCAGGCCATCAGGCTGCCGTCCGCAGCGCTGACAACCCAGCGACATGGCCTCATAACCGCAGGTTTGCATCTGACGTCGTGCGCGGCGCTATCGTCTGCGCTCCCTCGTTGCCGAGACGCGCGCATGTCCGACCCGAACTGGAAGCTGGAAACCATCGCCGTGCACGGCGGCTATCGACCCGATCCGACCACCCGCGCGGTGGCGGTGCCGATCTACCAGACCGTGGCCTATGCCTTCGACGACACCCAGCACGGCGCCGACCTGTTCGACCTGAAAGTGCAGGGCAACATCTACAGCCGCATCATGAACCCCACCACCGACGTGCTGGAGCAGCGCATCGCCGCGCTGGAAGGCGGCATCGGTGCGCTGGCGGTGGCCTCCGGGCAGGCGGCGGTCACCTACGCCATCCAGACCATCGCCGAGGCCGGCGACAACATCGTCTCCTCCAGCGCGCTGTACGGCGGCACCTACAACCTGTTCGCGCATACGCTACCGCTGTCCGGCATCCAGACCCGCTTCGCCGACTACCGCGATCCGGGCGCCTTCGCCGGGCTGATCGACGAGCGCACCAAGGCCATCTTCGTCGAGTCGATCGGCAATCCGCGCGGCAACGTCACCGACCTGGAAGCGGTGGCCACCATCGCCCACGCCCACGGCGTACCGCTGATCGTCGACAACACCGTGCCCACGCCGTACCTGCTGCGGCCGTTCGAGTTCGGCGCCGACATCGTGGTGCATTCGCTGACCAAGTACCTGGGCGGCCATGGCACCAGCCTGGGCGGGGCGATCGTCGATTCCGGGCGCTTCCCGTGGGCGGCGCACGCGCAGCGCTTCCGCCGCCTCAACGAGCCGGACGTGAGCTACCACGGCGTGGTCTACACCGAAGCGCTGGGCGAGGCCGCCTACATCGGCCGTGCGCGGGTGGTGCCGCTGCGCAACACTGGCGCGGCGCTGTCGCCGTTCAACGCGTTCCAGATCCTGCAGGGCATCGAGACGCTGCCGCTGCGCATGGACCGGATCAACCAGAACGCGCTGGCGCTGGCGCGGCACCTGCAGGGCGAGGCCAAGGTGGAGTGGGTCAACTACGCCGGCCTGCCGGACCATCCCGAGCACGCGCTGGCGCAAAAGTACCTGCGCGGCCACGGCTCCGGCGTGCTGACCTTCGGCCTGCGCGGCGGCCGCGCCGCCGGCGCGCGCTTCCTCGATGCGCTGCAACTGTTCACCCGCCTAGTCAACATCGGCGACGCCAAGTCGCTGGCCACGCATCCGGCGTCCACCACGCATCGCCAGCTCTCGCCCGAGGAATTGCAGCGCAGCGGCGTCAGCGAGGATACGGTGCGGCTGTCGGTGGGCATCGAGCACATCGACGACCTGCTCGCCGACCTGCAGCAGGCGCTGGCGCAGGCCTGAGCCACGCCGTGGCTGCACGCGTGCTCAGCGGAAGAACTGGCTCGGCGGCTGCCCGAACTGGCGCTTGAACATGGCGGCGAACGCGCTGGGGCTGTCGTAGCCCAGGTCCACTGCCACGTCGATGATGCGGTCGCCGGCGGCCAGCCGTTCCAGCCCGCGCAGCAGGCGCAGTTGCTGGCGCCACTGGCCGAAGCGCATCCGCAGCTCGCGCTGGCACAGGCGCTGGATGGTCTTGACGTCCACGCCTAGTTCCGTGGCCCAGGCATGCAGGGTGGTGGCATCGGCCGGGTCGGCGTCGAGCGCGGCGGCGATGCGCAGCAGGCGCGGATCGCGCGGCTGCGGCAGGTACAGCGGCAGCGCCGGCAGGGCATGCAGTTCGTCCAGGATCAGCCGCATCAGCCGCCCGTCGCGCGAGTCGGCGGCGTGGTCCCAGGGGATCTCCGCGGCGCTGCGGATCAGTGCTTCCAGCAGCGGCTCCACCGCCATCACCGTCGGCGTGTCTGGCATGCCGGCGATGGCGGCGGGGCGGATGTACAGGCTGCGCATGCGCAGGACGCCGATCCAGCGCACGCTGTGCTCGGTGCCGGCGGGGATCCACAGCGCGCGCGTGCTCGGCACCACCCAGTGGCCCTGGCCCGAGCGCACCACCATCAGGCCGGACACCGCGTAGATCAACTGATGACGCGCATGCCGGTGCGGGGCGATGGCGCTGTCGGGCGGGTAGTCGACGGCCTTGCACACCACGTCGGCGGGCGCGTCGTCCGCATTGCGGCCGGCGCGCGGCACCAGCATGTCCTTTTTGCGATGGTTGCTGGGCATGTCGCGCAAGAAGGTCGGGGCAGGGCAGCCTACCATGCACGCACTCCCGGCAATGCCCGTCCCGCCATGTCCACGCTGCGCCCTGCCGCGCCCGTCGCTGCCTCTCCCGCCGCTCCCGTCGCCCCGCGCAAGGTCGCGTCCGGCGTTCTGGCTGCGATCACCTCCTCGCACCTGATCAACGACATGATGCAGTCGCTGATCCTGGCGCTGTATCCGGTGCTGAAGGGCCAGTTCCAGCTCAGCTTCGCCCAGGTCGGCCTGATCACCCTGACCTACCAGATCACCGCCTCGCTGTTCCAGCCGCTGATCGGGCTGCGCACCGATCGCCGACCGGCGCCGTATTCGCTGCCGATGGGCATGAGTTCCACGCTGTGCGGGTTGTTGCTGCTGGCCTATGCGCCCAGCTTCGGCATGGTGTTGCTGGCGGCGGCCTTGGTCGGGATCGGCTCGGCGATCTTCCATCCCGAATCCTCGCGCATCGCGCGGTTGGCCTCGGGCGGCCGCCATGGTCTGGCCCAGTCGGTGTTCCAGGTCGGCGGCAATACCGGCACCGCGCTTGGGCCGCTGATCGCCGCAGCGGTGATCGTGCCCAACGGCCGCCACAGCGTGGCCTGGTTCGGCGGCGCGGCGCTGCTCGGCATCGCCCTGCTGTCCTACGTCGGGCGCTGGTACGCGCTGCACCTGCAGGCCGCGCGCGCGACGCCGCGGCCGGTCGCCGCGGTGCCGGCGCTGCCGCGCGCCACGGTGGTGCGCATCGTCGGCATCCTGCTGCTGCTGATCTTCTCCAAGTATTTCTACATCGCCGGGCTGAGCAGCTACTACACGTTCTACCTGATCCAGCGCTTCGGCATCTCGGTGCAGAGTGCGCAGCTGCACCTGTTCGCGTTCCTGCTGGCCTCTGCGCTGGGCACGCTGATCGGCGGCCCGGTCGGCGACCGCATCGGCCGCAAGCCGGTGATCTGGGTGTCGATCCTGGGCGTGGCGCCGTTCGCGCTGGCGCTGCCGCACGTGGGCCTGCATGCGGCCACCGCGTTGACCGTGCTGATCGGCTTCGTGTTGTCCTCGGCGTTCTCGGCGATCCTGGTGTATGCGCAGGAAATGATGCCCGGACGCATCGGCACCATCTCCGGGCTGTTCTTCGGCTTCGCCTTCGGCATGGGCGGGCTGGGCGCGGCGGTGCTGGGGCTGCTCGCCGACCATCGCGGCATCGTCTTCGTGTACCAGGTGATGTCGTTCCTTCCGCTGCTGGGCATCGTCGCCGCGCTGCTGCCGAGCCGGCGACCCGACGCCGTCGCGACGCACTAGCACGACCGCGCGTGGCCGGCATCGGCCGGCGCGGACAGCTTGGCGAAAGCCAGCGGCCGCATGCTGTCGCGCCGGCCGTCGCGCCTCCATCGCCGTCTTCGCATGCCTGTCATCGCCCTGGTCTCGTCCATTGCCCACGCCTGGTCCACGCTGGTCGACCTGGTCGCCAGCCATGCGGTGGCGCCGCTGCTGGCGGCGCTGCACCTGACCGGGCTCAGCGACGATCCGCACGACATCGCCGCCTCGCTGCTGGTGGCCGCGCTGCAACTGTCCATCATCGGTGTGCTGTTCCGGCCGCTGGAGAGCCTGTGGCCGGCCGAGCGCTGGGAACATCGGCGGCTGGCGCGGATCGACTTCCACTACACCTGGTTGATGCTGATCGGGGTGTTCCCGCTGTTCTCGTTCCTGATCCTGACCCCGGTGGTCAACGCGCTGGGCGGCGTCGACCCCAACGCCGCGGCTGCGCCGGAGACCGGCCTGCGCCATCTGTGGCCGTGGCTGGACCAGCATCCGCTGGTGCTGTTCGCGCTGTACTACCTGGCCTACGACTTCACCTACTACTGGATGCACCGGGTGCAGCACTGGATGCCGTGGTGGTGGGCGATGCACAGCATGCACCACAGCCAACGCCAGCTCAGCTGCTGGGCCAACGACCGCAGCAACTACCTGGACGGCATGCTGCAGTCGTTCGTGCTGGCCGCGGTGGGCATCGCCTTCGGGATCGAGGCCGACGAGTTCGCCTGGCTGATGCTGCTCGGCGAGCTGGTGCAGAACCTGTCGCACGCCAACACCCGTTTCGGCTTCGGCCCGGTGCTCGACAAACTCCTGGTCGATCCACCGTTCCATCGCCTGCACCACATGCGCGTGGATCCGGAGCGGCCCGGCCTGCACAACTGCAACTTCGGCCAGGTGTTCGCGTTCTGGGACGTGCTGTTCGGCACCGCGCTGTACGGCGAGCCGGTGCGGCCGACCGGCGTGGGCGACCCGATGGTGGACCGCGACAACGAGCTGGGCCTGGTGGCGCTGCAGTGGGAAGGGCTCAAGCGCTTCTGGGGCGCGGTGCGACGCCGCTCAGGGTGGACGCCGGGCGAAGTGGCGTTCGGCGAGGACTATGCGCCGATCCCGGTGGATCACGCTGGTTTGCCACTGCATGTCGAGCCGCCTGCGGCTGCGGCTTCTACGCCTGCGTCGAATGGTTGAAGGGCCGGGATTGGGGAGTCGGGATGACCAGCCGTTCGGCTGTGGAAAGCAGGGATTCGTAAGAGCGGCGGCGGTTGGCAATGCCGGTCCTTGCTGGCTTCGCTGGCTGCCGCACCCTCACCCCAACCCCTCTCCCGAGGGGAGAGGGGCTCGGCTTTTCCCCTTCTCCCCTTGGGAGAAGGCGCCCCGCAGGGGCGGATGAGGGTACGGGCGCAGCCTCGTGCACCCGAACATCGCGAGACGCCAGGCGCCGTACCCTCACCCCAACCCCTCTCCCGGTGGGAGAGGGGCTCGGCTTTTCCCTTCTCCCCTTGGGAGAAGGTGCCCCGCAGGGGCGGATGAGGGTAAGGGCGCAGCCTCGTGCGCCCAAACACCGCGAGACGCTACGCGCCGGACCCTCACCCCAACCCCTCTCTCCCACGGGACTTCCTTCGGTCGCCGGGGGGAGAGGGGCTAGTCGGCTTACTTCTTCTTCAGACAGCCGCTCATGAAGGTCTTGCGGGCGTCGCCCTGCAGTTTCTGCGTCGCGGCTTGCGCGTTGCAGTCCTTCATCCGCTGCTGGGAGGCGTTGCCCGCCGCCGGGGCGGTGCCGCCGCTGAGGCAGGCCTTCTGCGCGCTCTTGTACTCATCGCCTTTCTTGCCCTTGTTCTGGGCCGAGCACTTGGCCATCAGGGTCTGTTGTGCGGTCTGCGGCTTGGTCGCGGCGGCGGCCAGCAGTGGGGCGGCGGTGAAGCTCAGCAGCAGGCAGGTGGCGGCGAAGCGGGCGGAACGGGTCATGGCGGCAGCTCCGGTTGGATGTGCCGGCAGGGTGCGCCGGCACGGGTGACCGGATCATGACGCGGCGGTGGCCGGGTCGGCAATGCGGCGCTGCGGCATGGCATCGACGGCCTGCGCCGGCCCGTCGAGGAACAGCATCTGCGGCGGTGGATGCATCAGGAACTGCTGGTGCGAGATGTTCCAGGCGTAGGCGCCGGCCAGCGGGAACGCCAGGCAGTCGCCCGGCGCCAGTGCGGCCACCGGCTGGTCGCGGGCCAGCACGTCCTTGGGCGTGCACAATTGGCCGACCAGGGTCACCCGCGCATCGCGCAGCACCGGCGGCTGGGTGCCGCGCATCACCAGGAACGGATGGTCGTGGCCCTGCGCGGCAGGCGTGCGGAAATGATGGGTGCCGCCGCGGCCGATGGCGAACTGCGCGCCATGGCTGCGCTTGATGTCCAGCACCTCCATCAGGTACCAGCCGCAGGCGGCGCTGACGTAGCGGCCCGGCTCCAGGCGCAGGCGCAGGCCTTGGCCGTGCGTGCGCAGTAGCGCCGGCAACCCGGCGCAGAACGCGGCCCAGTCGAACGAGGCCGCCGGATCGGCGTAGTCCACGCCGAAGCCGCCGCCGGCATTCGCCGTCAGCGGGCCCAGCGCGTAGGCCTGGCGCCAGCCCTGCACGGTCTGCAGGTAGTGCGCGATCAGCCGCAACTGCAACTGCGCATCGCGCTGGTGCGACAGCAGGTGGAAGTGGAAGCCGTCCAGGCGCAGCCCGCTCGCGCCGCGCAGCACCTGCATCGCGGCATCCAGGTCGTCCACGTCCAGGCCGAACGGCGAGGGTCGCCCGCCCATCACCAGGCGCGTGTCCTGCATGCCCGGTACCACGATGTTCAGGCGCAGGAACACCGACAGCGGCCGCGTGTGCGACGCGGCGATGCGCGCCAGTCGCTGCAGCTCGCCCAGGCTTTCCACGTGCACGCTGCAGTCGGGCAGGCTGGCGGCCAGCTGCAGTTCGGTATCGAGCTTGCCGGGGCCACCGAACAGCAGCCGGCGGCCCGGCTGGTGCGTGTGCAGCCATTGCAGTTCGCCGCCGGAGGCCGCCTCGAAACCGTCCACCCACGGTGCCAGCGTGCGCAGCACGGGGGGCTCGGCGTTGGCCTTGGCCGCATAGAACAGCTCGCACTCGGCCGGCAGGTGCGCGCGCAGCATCGCCGCATGCGCCTGCAGCGCGGCCAGGTCGTAGACGTAGGCGCAGACCGGGCCGTCGGCCTGCGTGCGCAACTGCGCCAGCGCCGCGTGCAGTGGTGCGGGATCGATGCGCAGGCTCATGCCGCCGCCTGCCGCAGCGCGGCGCTGCCGATCGGGTTGGGCAGGAAGCTGTAGTCGGCATGGCGGTCGGCACGCTGCAGCAGGCGCAGGCGCAGGTTGTTTTTGGCCGGCAGCGGCGCGCCGTCGAGCAGGGCCTGCAGTGCCGGTTGCGTGCCGTGGCGCTGCTGCCAGCTGCGCGCGATGTCGCCGACGATCTGCCACAGCTGGCGTTCGCGGCGGTCGTGGCCGTCGGCGAGGTGGAAGATCGCTTCGGCCAGGTTGTTGACCAGCGCGCAGTAGGCGATGCGGTTCCAGCCGCGTTCGGCGCTGTAATACAGCGACTGTCGCGCGGTCTCGGACATGCCCGGCAGGCGTGCGGCCGGCCAGCGCGACGGCAGCAGCTTGGTGCCTTCGAGATCGCGGATCCACACCTGTGTCGGCAGGCCGTCCTCGCAGCCGATCACGGTGTTCTGCAGGTGTGGCTCCAGCACGATGCCGTAGCCGAACCAGGCGCTCCACACGCCATCCAGCAGCAGTCGCGCATAGGCGCGGAACCAGGCCGCGGTGGCCGCCTCCAGGCTGCTGCCGCTGCGCTGCGCCAGCGTCTGCAGTGCGGCGGCGCAAGCCGGCTGGCCGCGTGCGTCGTTGGTGAACAGCGCACCGGCCACCTGCGGGCGATAGCGCGCGCGCTGCGCCGCCGGGATCGCCTGCCGGTACAGCACGCCGAAGCTCTCGCCCAGTTCGCGGCAGGCCTGCGCATCGGCGTCCAGCGCGGAGAAGTCCAGATCGGTGGCGGCCGGCTCCAGCAGCACGTGGAAGCCAGGAACGCGCTGCGCCAGCGCCTGCCAGTCCGGCGCCAGCAGGCGGGTCAGCGCCACCGCGCTTTCCAGTTCGTACCAGGCGTTCTTGCGCACGCAGTTGGTCAGGCGCACGTGCACCGACAGCTTGAGGAAATGATCGAGCTCGGCGTGGTAGAGCGTGCGCACCGACGAGGTCGGGCGCAGCGCCAGGCCGCGTTCGCCCAGCGGCTCGATCCAGCCGCGCGCCTGCGCCTGGCGCAGCAGCGGATGCGCCAGCACGCGCTCGGCCTCCCACGGATGGCAGGGGTACAGGTCGGCGCCGCCGCCGGCCTGTGCCAGGGTGGCGCGCACATCATGGCCCTGCGCGCGGTACAGGCGCGGGTCGATGCGGAACCAGAACAGCGGGAAGGCGCTGCGCGCTTCCGGCGCGCAGGCCAGCACCTGGTCCAGCGGCACGCCCTCGCGGCTCTTGGGCGTGGGATGGAAGGCGTGGCCCCACAGCATCGATTGCTCAGCATCGATCAGCGCCTCGCCGGTGGGCTGGGCGGCGTCGGCCTGGCGCAGCAACTGCGCGGTGATGGCGATGCTGTTGGCGCTCTGCGCCAGCAGTTCCAGGTTCGGCGCGTGCTCGCCTTCGCTGAGTTCCTGCAGCAGCAGGCGCACCAGCGCCTCTGCGTCCAGGCAGTGCCAGGGACGGCCGTCGGCCTTGAGGTAGGGTGCCGAGGCGAAGCGGCAGCGGCCCAGACGGTCGGCATGCGCCAGGCGCACGCACAGCGTGGCGCCGGAGGGCAGGCATAGGCGCAACCAGCGCTCGCCGGCGGCGGCGATGCCGGGCCGGTCCAGACCGCGGTAGTCGAAGTCGGCCAGGCCGCGATCGAGCGCGACTTCGCGCAGGTAGCAGTTGAGCCAGCAGGTGATCGCCTGCGCTTGCGCCAGGCTGTCGTACCACGGGTCATGCATCGGCAACGGGGACATGGACGGTTCTCCGAACGGACGTGAGCATCAGGGCCGGCAGCAGCGCCAGCAGGGCGGCCGCGGCGGCGGCGAGGAAGGGAACGGCCAGGCCATGGCCTTGCACCAGGGCACCGGCGAGGGCGCCGCCGGCGACGCCGGCGTACTTGCCGGCGGCATCGAAGCGGCCGAACAACTGGCCCGCGCCGCGCCCGCCGGCAACCTCGGCCAGGCTGCGGTTGAGGCCGCGCAGCGCCATCCACATGCCCAGGCCGAACAGTAGCCGCGCGGCGATCAACCAGCCGGGCGCCGGCGGCGCCATCTGCAGCAGGCAGGCCAGTGCGAACAGCGCCAGCCCCGCCGGCAGCGGCGACACGCGATGGTCGCGGCCGCGCCAGCACGGCATCAGCACCAGGTAGACCAGGTGCGGCAGGCTGTACAGCAGGCCGGCGACCGCGCTGCTGCCGATGCCGTGCGCCTGCGCATACGGCAGGAAGTAGGGAAAGGTCACCACCATGGCGAAGCAGAACAGGAACTGCGTGGTCCACAGCGCCCAGCGCTGGCGGCGTTGCGCCGCATCCGCCTGCGGCATTGCGGGTGTGGATGCGGCTGCCGCCGGCACGCGCGGCGGATCGGCCGGCAATCGCCAGCTCAGCGCGAAGGCCAGCAGCGGCAGCAGCGCCAGGTAGCGGTACAGCGACTGCGCCGGCCCCAGCGCGGTGGCCAGGCCGAGCAGCGCCGGTGCGGTGACCATCGCCAGGCGTGCCGAGAACTGGGTCCAGTCCAGCGCCCGCGCCAGCGAGCCACGCTGCGCCTGGCTGCTGAGATAGGCGTTGGTCGCGGCCAGCGAGCCGCCGCAGGCGCCTTGCACGACTAGGCCGGCGACCAGCCAGCCCAGGTTCGGCGCGAAGCCGGCCATGAGGAAGCCCAGCGCCAGGCCGAGTTGCGCGCGCAGCAGCGAGCGCTTGCGTCCATAGCGGTCGGCCAGCCGGCCCCAGGTGCTGGCGGTGAGCGCAGTGCACAGCGTCGGCAGCACGTACAGCACGCCGCTCCAGCCGATCGCCGCACCCGGCGCGAGCTGCTGCAGCACCTGCGGCAGGAACAGCGGCATGCCCAGCGCGGTGAAGGCGGCCAGATAATGCGCGGCCAGCACCGGGCCGAGGAGGCGCTTCATCGCGCCGCCCCGGCCGCGACCGCGCGCGCCGCCAGCGCAGCCTCGCGCAGCAGGTTGGGCGCGCTGTCGCCGTAGAACTTGTTGATATCCGCCGCGCCGGTGATCTGCTTGCCGAGCAGGCTGCCGGCGCTGAGCAGGTACTTCACCGGAAGCGTGGGCGCGTCCAGCAGCGCCTGCGCCGGGGCGGTGTCGATGCCGTCCTCGCGCAGCGCGCGCAGGGTGCCGTGCAGGCGCGCGCGCAGCAGTGCGTACAGCGGGGCGCGCAGCCCCGGCTGCCATTCCGCCAGCCCTTCCAGCACCGCCTGCAGATCCAGTTGCAGGATGATGGTGCAGAACATCCGCGCCAGCGCGGCGTCGTCCTGCACCACGATGCGCGCGTCGCGCGGAGCGCCCAGCGCGGCCAGCGCTGGCCGTTGCGCGTGCAGCCGCGGCAGCAGCACCCGCGCCGCGTCGTTGTCCTTCATCAGCAGCCGCGGCGCACGGCCGGCGGCGTAGATCAGCACGCTGTTCTGCTGGTTGGCCTCCAGCGCGATGCCGTAGCGCAGCCACAGCCGCAGGTGCACCTGGCACATCAGCGCCAGGTAGCTGTCCCACCAGGCGGTGAGGTTGCCGCCATGGAAGCGGTCGGCCAGATGCATGGCCAACGGCCGGCCATCCGGCAGCGTCGCGCACAGGCCGGCCACCGGCACCAGGGTTGCGTCCGGCAGCGCGGGATAGCGGCGCAGCAGGTAGGACAGGTGGCGTGTCTCGCCGACATGGCCGGCATGCGCCTCGTCCACGTGCAGGTAGCGTTCGCCCAGCGCCGGATCGTGCGCGGCCAGGTCGCACAGCACGCGTTCGAACCAGTGACCGTCGTACAGCGTGGACGGTTTGATCAGGCGCAGGTTGAGCGCGCCGAGCGTGCGCATCGGCACCGGCAGCTTCAGATGATGATCCGGAAACGCCAGCGGGATCACCGTGCGCAGCGACAGCGACGGGCGCACCTGCAGCCACGGCTGCGGCGCGGCGATCGCGCCGTCCGGCAGGGCGAAGCCGTCCTCGCCCAGCCGCGCGAAGATCAGCGGGTGCAGCGGCCAGGCGACGTGGTCGGCGTCCAGCGCCGGATCCAGGCCGAGCATGCTCGGGCGCGGCCAGAACGCCGGCGGCGGCGTGGTCTGGGTGACCTGTGCGGCCGGCAGCGCCAACCAGCGCAGCGCGAAGCTGGGGCCGAACTCCGGGGCGTAGCGCGGCAGGTCGGCATCGTCCAGGCCAAGCTTGGCGCGTGCGCTGGGATAGAACGGATGGTCGCGGTGGCTGGCCAGTTGTTCGCAGCGGTAGGCGCGCTCGTGCGCGTCGGCGGCGTCCAGCGCGGTGGCCAGCAGTGGCCGTTGCTGCGCGTAGGCCTGCCGCGCCAGCGCGCGCTGGCGCACCGCGCACTCGGCTTCCTCGACATAGGCGCGGTGCAGCGCCTGGGTCTCCGCGTCGAGCCCGGCACCCAGTCGCGCCAGCCACTGCGCGGCGCCGGATTCGCAGACACTGTGCTGCCCGGTGTGCAGGACCCAGCCGTCGCTGCAGGCGCTCACGGTCTGCAGGTAGCCGGCGCGGCGCAGCGGCAGCCACAGTTCGCCGTCGGGCAGGTGCGCGATGCGCCACCAGATGGCGTCCGCGGGCAGCGGCGCCTGCGCCCAGGCGGCCAGCACCGCCGGCGGCAGCGTGGCCGCGGCGCCGCGGCTGACGATGCCGCGCAGGTCTTCGCGCAGGCAGGCGTCGATCACGCGCAGGTCGATGTAGCGGCGGTCGGCGTCCTGGCTCATGCCGCCACTCCGGTGGTGGTGTCGATGCGCCAGTGCAGCGACGCCTCGGTGCGGGCCAGCGCCTGCTGCAGGTCCGACGCGGTGTCGGCGAGCACGTCCAGCACGCCCAGGTAATCCTTGTTGGAGTGGCTCAGGCGGATGGCGTCGCCGGGTTGCCGCAGGCGCCGGTAGCGCGCTTCCCAGTGCGCATCGCTGCTGGCGTGGTCGGCACTGGCCACCGCCAGCGTGCCGTCGTGCTCGGCCACGTAGTAGCGCACCAGCGCCTGCGCGCGGCGCGCCTGCAGCGCCGGCAGCGGCCGGCCCAGGTGCAGGCCGAGCACACTGTCGAACCAGTGTCCGCCGAACAGGCGATCGAGCAGGAATTCGCGGCCGTCGCCGATGCTGCGGTAGTTGATCTCCACCAGCACGGGGCCGTCGGCGGTGAGGATGAACTCGCTGTGGCACACGCCGAAGCCGATGCCGAACGCCTGCAGTTGCGTCAGTGCCTGCTGCAGTACCGGGGTGTCGATGGCGCTGCGCCAGCGCGCCTCGCATTCGACGAAATGCGGTGGCGCCGACAGCTGCACGTCGAAGCCGCCGATCGGCTGCAGGCTGCGCCCGTCGCCGAGCGTTTCCAGGGTGAACAGCGGACCCTCCAGCACGCTTTCCAGCAGCACGCTGCGCTGCGGGTGGCGTTGCCAGAAATCATCGAGGTAGGCCTGCAGCGCCGCGGCGTCGGCGCAGTGGCGCACGTCCAGGCTGGCCACGCCTTCGCGCGGCTTGGCGATCAGCGGCCAGGGTGCCTGCGCCGGCGGCATCGCGCCCGGCGCCAGGCTGCAGAACCACGGCGCCGGCAGGCCGAGCGCGCGCAGCCGCTGGCGCATCGCCGCCTTGTTCTTGGCCGCGTAGCAGACCTGCCAATCCTTGCCCGGCACGCCGAGCGCGGCGGCGACCACGGCGGCGCTGGTCTGCAGGTGATCGCTGTTGCTGAATACCGCGCGCGGCGGCTGCGGCAGGCTGCCGAGCAGGTCAAGCACGCCCAGCGGATTGAACACGTCGCACTCCAGCACCTGCACCGGTGCGGCGGGCGGGTGGCGGCGGAAGTGCTCGAGGGGGGCGGGGCGGGGGGGGGGCAGGAGCGGCACCGGCCCGCCCCGGGGCGGGGCGGGGGGGGGGGGGCCACCGGTCACCGCCCGGGGGGGGAGGGGGGGGGGGGGGGGCGGGGGGGGGGGGGGTGGGGGGGCGGTGGGGGGGTCTGGCGGGGGGGGGGGCGCGCGCCGCCCGGGGCGGCGCGCCGGGGGGGG
>NZ_NMPP01000058.1:0-44444 GCF_009192885.1 Xanthomonas sp. LMG 12462
CCCCCTCACCCCGCCGCCTTTCCCTTCCCCTTGCCCTGCCCGGGCGCCGGGCCACCGGCCGCGGCGATCGCGGTTTCGATGTCGTGGGCGGTGACCGGCCCCAGGAACTGCTTGGCGAGCTTGCCGTCGGGCGCGATCAGGTAGGTCATCGGCAGGCCGCGCGGGGTGGCGAAGTCGGCCGGCGGCGCATAGGTGTCGACGATGACGATAGGGTAGGCGACCGGGTGCTGCTTCAGGAACGCCTGCATCTCCGCCGGCTCGATGTCTTCGTAGGCCAGGCCCACCACCTCGATGTTGTCGCGCATCACGTGCAGCGCCGACAGCTCCGGCATCTCCTTCAGGCACGGCGCGCACCAGGTGGCCCAGAAATTCACCACCACCCACTGCCCGCGGTGCGCGGCCAGGTCGTACTCGCGGCCGTCCACCGCCTTCATCTTCAGGCTCGGCTCGGGGCGGGTCTCCTGCACCACGGACGGCCCGGACGCCGGCGCGGCGGGCGCCTCCGGCGCTGCCGGGGCGGGCGGCGCCTTGGGCGCGGTGGACGACGCGGTGGTCGCGGCGCCGTCGGCCGGCTTGGGCGTGGGCTGGCGGTCGCACCCGGCCAGCAGGGCGGCAGCGGCGAACAGCGGGAACAGCAGGCGCATGGCGGTCATGCAAGGTCTCCAATCTCGGTGTAGAGGTCGCCGACGCGACGCTTGAGCACGTCGCGCAACGGCAGGCGCAGTTCGTCCAGCGCGCGGCACGCCGCCTGGCCCAGGGCGTCGTCGCGGCACGGCAAATAGGTCTCGACGACAGGGATGCGCAGTTGGCAGTTCTCGTACAGCTCGGCCACCGGCACGTCGCTCAGGTCGCGGGCCAGCATCCAGTCGCCCTGCTCGGTACGACTGAGCAGGCGGATGCGCTCCAGTTCGCACAGCAGTTCCTGCACCAGCGAATCGGTCAGCATCGGCTCCAGCTCCAGGAGTTGGTCCTCCTGCAGTCCCCTGCCCTGCCTGCGCGCCTGCGCGAAGCGGCCGAGCAGGCGCAGCAGGCCGTAGATCTCGTAGCCGGCGGGCAGGCGCATCGAGGCCGGCTGGTAGCGGAAGGCGGCGATCGAAGAGGACACCGAGGCACCGAGCAGGATCGCGATCCAGCTCAGGTAGATCCACAGCAGGAAGATCGGCACGAACGCGACCGTGCCGTAGATGCGCTGGTACGACTGGAAGCTGCCCAGATACAGGCTCAGGCCCCACTTCACCAGCTCCAGCAGCAGCACCGCCAGCAGTGCACCCGGCACCGCATGGCGCAGCTTGACCGTGTGATGCGGCACCACCCGGTACACCAGGGTGATGCAGACGAATTCGATCAGCACCGGCGCCACGCTCAGCACCACCTGCGCCAGCAGCCGGCCCTCGCTGGTCTTGAACAGCGGCAGCGCGAAGAACCGCGCCGACACCGCCAGCGAGGCCGCGGCCAGCAGCGCGCCGAGGGTCAGCACGGTCCAGTACACCAGGAAGCGGGTCAGCTGCGGCCGCGCCGACACCACCCGCCAGATCTGGTTGAAGGTCTGCTCGACGCTGTTGAGGGTGATCAGCAGCGAGACCACCAGCGCGATCACACCGGCGGTGGTCAGTTGCCCGGCGCTGGCCGAGAACTGCCGCAGGTAGGACTCCACCGAACGCGCCGCGGCCGGCACGAAGTTGGAAAAGATGTAGTCGCTGAGCTGGTCGCTCCACTTGTCGAACACCGGGAACGCCGACAGCACCCCGAACACGACCACCGCCAGCGGCACCAGCGCGAAGATGGTGGTGTAGGCCAGCGAGGCCGCAGCCTGGAACAGGCGGTCGTCGAGGAAGCGCCGCCACAGGAAGCCGGCGAAGCTGCGCATGCGCGCGCGGTCGCGCAGGCGATCGGCCCAGAGATTGACGGTGTCCAGCGGCTGCATCGGGCAAGGGTACCCGATGCGCATGGACGCCGGCATCGTCGATACTGGCGGTCGTTCCGATCCACGAGAGGGCCGCATGGCCGAGATTCTGGTCCTGTACTACAGCCGTGGCGGCTCGGTGGCGCGCCTGGCGCGGCAGATCGCGCGCGGCGTCGGCGAGGTGCCGGGCATGACCGCGCGCCTGCGCACCGTGCCGCCGGTGGCGGCGGTCACCCAGACCAGCGCACCGCCGGTGCCCGACAGCGGCGCGCCGTACGTGGACGCCAGCGACCTGCGCGAGTGCGTGGGCCTGGCGCTGGGCAGCCCGACCCGCTTCGGCAACATGGCCGCGCCGGTCAAGCACTTCATCGACGGGCTCGGCGCCGACTGGGCCAGCGGCACGCTGGCCGGCAAGCCGGCGGCGGTGTTCACCTCGACCGCGTCGCTGCACGGCGGCCAGGAAGCCACCCTGCTGTCGATGCACCTGCCGCTGCTGCACCACGGCTGCCTGATCGTCGGCATTCCCTACACCGAACCGCTGCTCAGCAGCACCCGCAGCGGCGGCACGCCGTACGGCGCCAGCCACGTCGCCGGCGCCGACGACGATCCGCAACCCAGCGAGGAAGAAGCGCAGCTGGCGCGCGCGCTCGGCCGGCGCCTGGCCGACATCGCGCAGCGACTGGCGGCGCCATGAGCGGCGGGCGCCTGCGGGTGGCGCTGGGGGCGACGCTGCTGGCGTTGGCAACACTGTTCGCGACCTGGTTCCACGACGATCGCCACCGTCTCGCCGCCCTGCTGGTGTTCGCGCTGCCGCCGCTGTTGCTGGCCGTGGGCGTGCTGCGCGGCTCGGCAGTGGCACGATTCTGGAGCGGCGTCGGCGCGCTGCTGTGGTTCAGCCACGGGGTGATGACCGCCTGGAGCCACCCGCCACAGCGTGGCTACGGCTGGGCGGAACTGCTGCTGGCGCTGCTGGTGGTGGGCCTGTCCAGCGCGCCGGGCATCCGCGCACGCTTCGCCCGCCGCCGCAGCGCGGCCGGGCGCGACTGAGCGGCCGTACCGCCGCGCCCGGTATCATGGACGGCCTGCGCGGCCACGGCCGCGCCCCGACATGCTTCTAGGAACGGCAATGGAAGAACTCCTGATCGTCACCACCGGCGGCACGATCGACAAGATCTACTTCGACGACAAGTCCGACTACCAGATCGGCGACCCGCAGATCGGCCAGATCCTCAAGGAACTGGGCGTGACCTTCCGCTTCACGGTGATCCCGATCATCCGCAAGGATTCGCTGCACATCACCGACGAAGACCGCGAGCTGATCCGCGCCACCATCGCCGCGCAGTCGGCGCGGCATGTGCTGATCACCCACGGCACCGACTCGATGGTGCAGACCGGCAAGGTGCTGCAGGCGATCGAGGGCAAGACCATCGTGATGACCGGTGCGCTGAACCCGGCGCGCTTCCGCGGCTCCGACGCCGAGTTCAACATCGGCTGCGCGGTCGGCGCGGTGCAGTCGCTGCCGGCCGGCGTCTACATCGCCATGAACGGGCGCATCTGGGACCCGCAGAAGGTGCGCAAGAACGTGGCGGCGAACCGTTTCGAAGCGGCCTGAGCGGCGACGATGTCCAAGGCCACGCGCGCAACCAAGGCGCTGGATGCGGCCGGCGTCGTCTACCGGCTGCATCCCTACGACTACGAAGCCGAAGCCGGCGCCAAGGGCCTGCAGGCCGCACAGGCGCTGGGCCTGCCGCCGGAGCGGGTGCTGAAGAGTCTGATGGCCTGGGTCGACACGCGCGCGGTCTGCGTGGTGGTCCCGTCCGACCGCCGCGTGCAGTTGAAGAAACTGGCCGCCGCCGCGGGCGGCAAGGCGGCGCGGATGATGGAGGCCGCCGAGGCCGAGCGCCGCACCGGCTACAAGGTCGGCGGCATCAGTCCGCTGGGCCAGCAGCGGCCGGCGCCGGTGCTGATCGAGCAAACGGCACTGGGCGCAGGCAGCGTCTGGTTCAACGCCGGGCAGCGCGGCCTGCTGCTGGAAATGGAGGCCGCGCAGGTGCTCGACGCACTGCAGGCACGTGCCTGCGACCTGTGCGAGTGAGGCGCGTCAGTAACTCGCGGTCGCACTCACGCCCGCCACCGCGGTGACCGCCTTGATCCGCACGTAATAGAGCCCGGCCGGCAAGGTCAGCGTGCAGCGCTCGGTGGTACCGGCGGCGACCGACCGGCAACCGTATGCGGTATCGGTCGGCAGGGCGCCCGCGCGCAGGTACAGATCGGCATTGCCGCTGCCACCGCTCAGGGCCAGCGTCAGCGCCGACGTGCCGGCGGGCACGGTGATCTGGTAGTACAGCGACGTTCCCGCCTTGAGCGACAGATTTCCCATCGGCACGCCACGCACCAGCGTCTGCGCCTTCACTGTCGCCGCCACCGCCGCCCCCGCATTGACCAGCCCTGCACCGCAGCCGGCGGTGCACGCCACCGGCAGCGGGCTGGCGGTGGCCTTCAGCCGGGCCTCCAGTTCCGCCGGCGTCAGCGGATTCAGCGCTGCCGACAGCACCAGCGCGGCGACGCCGGCCACGTGCGGCGCCGCCATCGAGGTGCCGCTGTAGGACGCATACGCCGGCGCCCCCGGCCCCAGCGTGCCGGTATTGAGCGTGGACAGGATGCCCTGTCCGGGAGCGGCAATGTCCACGCCCGCCCCATAGTTGGAAAAACTGGCACGGGCGCCGGCGGAGGTGGTCGCGGCCACCGCGATCACGTTCGGACAGTTGGCGGGCACGCTGCCGGCGACATCGCTGTTGCTGTTGCCCGCAGCGACGACGACGCTGGTCCCGCGCGCAACCGCACTCGCGATCGCCCCTGCCATCGTCGGCGAACAGCTTCCGGCGGCACCCAGCGACAGGTTGATGACCTGCGCCGGCGTCGGGTTGGCGGGAACGCCAGCGATGGCGCCGCCGGACGCCCAGACAATGGCGTCGGCGACATCGGAGAGATAACCACCGCATTTACCCAGCACACGCACCGGCAGGAGCTTCGCGTTGAAGGCGACGCCGGCGACACCGGCGGCATTATTGGTGACCGCGGCGATGGTGCCGGCCACATGCGTGCCGTGCCAGCTCGAACTCGCCCCCGGGGTGCCGGCACCGCAGGTATTGGCGGGATAGCCATCGCCCGGATCGGCGGCGTCACGGTCGCGGCCGCCGCCATCGCCGGCCACCAGGGGATCGCTGATGAAGTCGTAGCCCGGCAACACGTTCGCCGCCAGATCCGGATGTGCGGTGATGCCGGTATCGAGCACTGCGACCACCACGCCCTTGCCCGTCGCCAGATCCCAGGCCGGGCGCACATTGATCGTCGCCGTCCCGGTTCCGAACGCCCATTGTTGGGACAGGCCAGGATCGTTCGGGACCAGCAGGGGGCGCAACAGCACATCGACCTCCACGCGCGCGACGGCCGGATCGGCGGCCAGGCGCCGCATCAGCGTCTCCGCCTCGACGCGATCCAGGCTGCGATCGGCGGCGATGACGTCGGCACCGGTCGCCAGGCGCCGCAACGATGCCAGGCCGAGGGCACGGCCGCGCCGGGCCGGCAACATGCGCGCGGCCTCCGCCAGCGGTGCCGCGCGCGAGGCCAGCGCAGGCGCGGCGCCATCGCGATAGGTGACGATGAAACGCTGTGGATTCGGCGTCGTCGCCAGCGCCTGCAATCCGATCTCGCCGGCAGCGGCGGTGCCGGCGGCTGCCAGCAGCAAAAGGCACGCGGCGCTGCGGCGCCGAAGCACGCTGTACTTGAACATGAGACTCCCCCCGGGCTGTACACGTGGCGCAGTCGGCCGTCCACCGCGCAGGTTCGAACGTGGCGGTGCAGGCCGCGGCCACCGCGTACGCGACAGCCGCAGAACGGTCCTGCACCGCGGATAGCGGCAAGGCGCGGATCGGGTAGAGGGCGCAAGCGGCGCAATGTGCAGATCTTTGATCGGCGACGAGCCCGGCTGTGGAATGCATCAAGACGACCGGGCCAGGGCGGCCGGACACGGACGCGGCACAAACAAAAAAGCCCCGCGCCGAAGCGCGGGGCGACCGAGAGTGGCGGCGGCGGCGTCCTGGCCGACCGCTGCGATCCGGCACCGGGAGGTGCGCGGCGGCCATGGCGCGGCCGCCGCGACGGAGTGCCTCAGTAGTCGGCCTTCAGGCTGACACCGGAGAACGTGCTGTACGCCTTCACCCGCACATAGTAGGTGCCGGCCTGCGGGGAGTTGAAGGTGCAGCTCTCGTTGTTGCCGTTCTTGTACGGACGGCAGTCGTAGGCCGAGTCGGTCGGCGCGCTGCCGAAGCGCACGTACAGGTCGGCATCGCCGCTGCCGCCGGAGGTGGTGACCACCAGGCTGCTGGCGCCGGACGGCACCTTGACCGTGTAGTTCAACGAGGAACCGCTGTTGGCGCTGAGGTTGGTGACCGCCACGCCGTCCTGCAGTTCGTTGCTGCTGCCGCCACCACCGCCACCACCGCTGCTGCCACCGTTCAACGCCGCGGTGACCGCCGCGTTGGCGTCGAGCAGGCCGGCGCCGCACCCCTGCGAGCAGGAGAAGCTGGCCGCGGTGTTCTTGATGGTGCTTTCCACCTGCGCCGGGGTCAGCGCGGTCGGCGCCACCGACTGCATCAGCGCGACCACGCCGGCCACGTGCGGGGTCGCCATCGAGGTGCCGTTGTACGAGGCGTAGCTCGGGTTGCCCGGGGTGGTGGTGCCGTCGTTGAGCGTGGACAGGATGTTCGAGCCCGGCGCGGAGATGTCGATGCCCGCGCCGTAGTTCGAGTAGCTGGCCTTGGCACGCGACGAGGTGGTCGCCGCCACCGCGATCACGTTGTTGCAGTTGGCCGGCACCGAGCTGGACACGTTGGTCGAGCTGTTGCCCGCCGCCACCACCACCGTGGTGCCGCGGCTGACCGCGCCGTTGATGGCGTTCTGGTAGGTGCTCGAGCAGGTGCCGCTGCCGCCCAGCGACATGTTGATGACTTCGGCCGGGTTCTGGTTGGTCGGCACGCCGCTGACGGTGCCGCCGGAGGCCCAGGTGATCGCATCGGCGATGTCGGAGGTGTAGCCGCCGCACTTGCCGAGCACGCGCACCGGCAGGATCTTGGCCTTGAACGCGGTGCCGGCCACGCCGGTGCCGTTGTTGGTGATCGCGGCGATGGTGCCGGCCACATGGGTGCCGTGCCAGCTGGAATTGGAGGCGGGCGAACCGGAGTAGCACTCGCCGGCAGCGGCCCAGTCGCCTTCGTCGGCCGGGTTGCTGTCGCGGCCGTTGCCGTCGCGCGCCGAATCCGCATCGCTGATGAAGTCGTAGCCCTGCAGGACGTTGGCGTTGAGGTCCGGGTGGCTGGTGATGCCGGTGTCGATCACCGCCACGACCACGCCGTCGCCGCTGGCCTTGTCCCAGGCCGAGCGCACGTTGATGCCGGCGTTGGTGGTGCCGAAGGCCCACTGGTCGCCCAGGCGCGGATCGTTCGGAGTCAGCGCGATGGTCATGCGCTGGTCGACCTCGACGTATTCGACGTTCGGGTCGGCGGCGATCTGCCGCATCAGCGTCTCGGCCTCGGCGCGGTCCAGCGGACGGCTGGCCTTGACCACTTCCGGACCCACCGCCAGGCGGCGCAGGCTGGTCAGGCCGAGCGCGCGGCCGTTCTTGGCCGGCAGCGCGGCGGCGGCCGACTGCAGCGTCGCGCGCAGCGCCGCCGAGGGCGCCGCAGCGGCGGCGGACGCGCTGGAGATGCTGACCGGCGCGGCATCGCGGGTCTTGACGATGAAGCGCTGCACGGTCGGCTCGGAAGACAGGCCGGAGAGGTTCACGTCACCGGCGAAGGCTGGGGTGGCCAACAGCAGGGAGGTGAGAGCGGACGCGCCCAGCACGACCAGCCACGGACGCTGGCGCGACCCACGATGCGACATTTCGGACATTCGGACTTCCTTTCGGTTGAGTAGCCGCCTGATGGCGGTGTTCCGCGCCGCACCGGTCCGGTCGAAACCTGAACCTGGCGTGCGTTGCGAGCCCGGTCGGATGGCGTGTTGCCGACCATTCATCGACGCTAGCTCAGTACAAGCGCGTATGGAGCAGGGTGTGACGGAAATCCGTTGTACAAAACGAAGAAATGCAATGAACTTCGATGTCATAAAGAGAACTGCACCTCATTTTTGCTGCGGTGCAGCATGGAAAGACGCCAGACTCGGCAAATCAGGGGCAGATTTTTGGCTCCCGCGCGACACACGGGACAAGAAAAGGAGACAGTGGATACAGACGACAGAGGTCGCCTGCATGGCAGCGCCATACATCGGGACGGACACGGAATGTCCGGGGAGCGGACTCCCGGGAAGGCGCGATGCGGAGGCGGGGCGGCGACACATCGCACGCCCCGGCGCACCAGCGCGGACGTCGCCGGCGATGGTCGACGCTGTCGGACCGTGCGCCAAGTGGCATGAGGTCCATTCGCCAGGGCAGCCAACGGCCGCCCCAGCGTTGGGCGCTCGGCTCAGCCCAGCCGCACCAGCCAGCCGTGGCGGTCGGCCACGCGGCCGTACTGGATGTCGGTGAGTTCCTGGCGCAGCGACAGCGTCACCGGGCCGGCGGGCGCGGTCAGGTCGCCGACCGCGAAGTCCTTGCCCTTGAGCTGGCCGATCGGGGTCACCACCGCGGCGGTGCCGCAGGCGAACACCTCGGCGATCTCGCCCGAGGCCACGCCGTCGCGCCACTCGTCGATGCTCACCTGCCGCTCCACCACCTGCATGCCGCGGTCGCGGGCCAGTTGCAGGATGCTGTCGCGGGTGATGCCTTCCAGGATGCTGCCCGACAGCGCCGGGGTGACCAGGCTGCCGTCGCCCATCACCAGGAACACGTTCATGCCGCCCAGTTCCTCGATGTACTTGCCCTCGACCGGATCGAGGAACAGCACCTGCGAGCAGCCCTGCGCCTGCGCCTGCTGCTGCGGCAGCAGCGAGGCGGCGTAGTTGCCGCCGCACTTGGCCGCGCCGGTGCCGCCCTTGGCGGCGCGCGCGTAGTCGGTGGACAGCCAGATCGCCACCGGCGCCACGCCCTTGGCGAAATAGGCGCCGGCCGGGCTGGCGATGACGTAGTAGCCGGCCTTCTGCGCGGCGCGCACGCCCAGGAACGCCTCGTTGGCGATCATGAACGGACGGAAATACAGGCTGGTCTCCGGCGCCGACGGCACCCACGCCGCATCCACCGCGATCAGCTGCCGCAGCGATTCCACGAACAGCTCCACCGGCAGCTCCGGCAGCGCCAGGCGCTGCGCCGAGCGCTGCAGGCGCTTGCCGTTGGCCTCCGGGCGGAAGGTCCAGATCGAGCCGTCGGCATGGCGGTAGGCCTTGATGCCTTCGAAGATCTCCTGGCCGTAGTGCAGCACCGAGGCGGCCGGATCCAGCGCCAGCGGGCCGTAGGCGCGCACTTCGGCGTCGTGCCAGCCCTGCTCGCGGCTCCATTCGATGGCGACCATGTGGTCGGTGAAATAGTTGCCGAAGCCCGGCGCGGCGAGGATCTGCGCGCGCGCCTCGGCGCTGCGCGCGGCGGTGGACGGGGTCAGGCGGAACTGCGTGGACGGCTCGGTAGCGGACACCGGGAATTCCTGTGGTAGTCGAGGGATGGCCAGGGCCGCAGCGTCGTGGCGACGGCAGCGGCGGCGCCCGATCGGGCTCCGTCGCGACGCGCGAAGCGTCGCGCGCGGGTCAGAGCATGCCAGTTTCCAGGCGCGCGGCCTCGGACATCATATGCCGGCCCCACGGCGGATCGAACACCAGCTCGACGTCGGCCTCGGCGATGGTCGGGATCATTTCCAGCTTGCTGCGCACGTCGTCGACCAGGATCTCGCCCATGCCGCAGCCGGGCGCGGTCAGCGTCATCTTGACCTCGACGGTGCGCTGGCCATCCTCGCGCGCATGCATGGTCACGTCGTAGATCAGCCCCAGATCGACGATGTTGAACGGGATCTCGGGGTCGAAGCAGGTGCGCAACTGCTGCCAGATCAGGGCTTCGACCTGCTCGTCGCCGGCATCCTCGGGCAGTTCCAGCCCCGGCGGCGGCTCCTTGCCGATGGCGTCGCCGTCCTTGCCGGCGATGCGGAACAGATTGCCCTCCACGAACACCGTGTAGCTGCCGCCCAGGGCCTGGGTGATATAGCCGTAGCTGCCGGCGGGCAGGGTCACCGCGTCGCCCTGCGGCACCATCACCGCGGCGCAATCGCGTTCGAATTGGACAGGTTCGCTGCTGCGTGAGTACATGGGGGCGATATGGGGCCAGGCCCCGCCGGTGCAAGTCGTGCAGTTTATCCGAGTGCGCGGGGCGCGCGCCGGAAGTATCCTGTACGCCTTCTCCGGGAACATCGAATGCCGCCTTCCTCCACGCCGGCCAGGCCCTCGCACTGGCTGTGGCCCCTGCTGCTCGCCATGGGCTGTTTCACCGCGCTGATCGCATGGTTGCTGGTGGCGCTGTCGCTGGGTCGCCAGGCCGGCTGGATGGCCGTGGTGGTGGCGCTGGAGATCGCCTGGATGCTGCGTTTGGGCAACCTGCCGCGCGGCCCGCTGCGCATCGCCGTGGCGATGAGCGCCACGGTGCTGGTGATCGTCGCCGCCAACTGGGGCATCGCCGCCGCGCAGATGGGCGCGGGGCTGGGCCTGAACGTCTGGGATTCGTCGCTGAAGATGGGCGCCCACTACGCCTGGACCCTGACCGTGCTGGCCAACAGCCCGGGCGACCTGCTGTGGCTGGGCATCGGCGTGGCCACGGCGTATTTCAGCGCGCGCTGAGCACGGCCGGAGCGCGGCGGACGCCGCTGGGTGGCGATGATGGTTGCGGCCTGATCACCCCCCGATCATCCGCCTTGGCCATGAGGCCCATCGTTTTTGTAGGCGCGGCCGAAGCCGCTCCTGCGCCCCGCGCTCGCTACGTCACCCCTGCCCCGCCACTCCGCCCGCAACGGCTCAATGCCCGCCGCCATCCAGCGCCTTCAGTTCGCTGACCAGGGCGCCGGCCGCCTCGGCGCCGTCGCCGTACAGCATGCGGGTGTTGTCGGCATAGAACAGCGCGTTCTCGATGCCGGCAAAGCCGGTGCCCTTGCCGCGCTTGATGACGATGACGTTCCTGGAATTGACCACGTCCAGGATCGGCATGCCGTAGATCGGGCTGGCCGGGTCGGTCTTGGCCACCGGATTGACCACGTCGTTGGCGCCGATCACCAGCGACACGTCGGTGCTGGCGAACTCGGGGTTGATGTCGTCCATGTCGGCGATCAGGTCGTAGGGCACGCCGGCCTCGGCCAGCAGCACGTTCATGTGCCCGGGCATGCGCCCGGCCACCGGGTGGATCGCGAACTTGACCTTGACCCCGCGCTCGATCAGCCGCTGCGCCAGTTCCCAGATCTTGTGCTGTGCCTGCGCCACCGCCATGCCGTAGCCCGGCACGATCACCACGCGCTCGGCGTAGGCCATCATCGCCGCCACGTCGCCGGCCTCGATCGGCTTCTGGCTGCCGGCGATCGCCTGCGCCTGGCCGCCGCCGCCGAAGTTGGAGAACAGCACGCCGCGGATCGGCCGGTTCATCGCCTTGGCCATCAGCCGGGTCAGCAGGATGCCGGCCGCGCCGACCATCATGCCGGCGATGATCAGCGCCTCGTTGCCGAGCACGTAGCCCTCGAAGGCCACCGCCAGGCCGGTGAAGGCGTTGTACAGCGAGATCACCACCGGCATGTCGGCGCCGCCGATCGGCAGCGTCATCAGCACGCCCAGGGCCAGCGCCAGCACGAAGAACAGCACGATCGCCAGCGGACTCAGGCTGATCGCGGCCCAGGCGCCCACGCCCAGCATCGCCACGCACACCAGCAGATTGAACACCTGCTGCGCGGGGAAGGTGACGCGCTTGTCCAGGCGCCCGTCGAGCTTGGCCCAGGCGATGATCGAGCCGGACAGCGACACCGCGCCGATCGCCGAGCCGATCACCGCCAGCGCCAGCGTGGTCGCATCCGGCTGGCGCGCGGCCAGCGCGGCGATCGCGGCCTCGCTCCAGTGCGTGGTATCGCGGCGCATCAGGAACGAGAAGCGCAGCAGCTCCACCGCACCGATCGCCGCCGCCGAGCCGCCGCCCATGCCGTTGTACAGCGCGACCATCTGCGGCATGTCGGTGATCGCCACCTTCTTGGCGGAGATCCACGCCGCGGCGGTGCCGAGCACGATCGCCAGCACGATCAGCGGCAGGTTGTGCAGACCCGGCAGCAGGAAGGTGGCGGCAGTCGCCAGCAGCATGCCGAAACCGGCCCAGCGGATGCCGCTGCGCGCGGTCCTGGGCGAGGCCATGCGCTGCAGGCCGAGCAGGAACAGGGTGGCGGCGACCAGATAGCTGCTCTTGATCAGGATCGGCAACAGTTCCATCAGCACGCGTGCTCCGAAAAAGGACATCTGCCCGAGTGGCAGAAAGTACGAGAGGACGCCCGGCGCGAGGCCGAGCGGTGCCAGCAGGACGGCCACGGCCAACGCCGCGGCGGTGCGCCGATGCCGCGCATTCAATCCTTCGCCTTGGTCTTGGCCGCATCCGGCTTGCTGGACTTGAACATGTCCAGCATGCGCTCGGTCACCACATAGCCGCCGGCGGCATTGCCGGCGCCGAGCAGCACCGCGACGAAGCCGATGGCTTTCTCCAGGGTGGTGTCGGCATGCCCCAGCACCACCATCGCGCCGATCAGGACGATGCCGTGGATGAAGTTGGAACCGGACATCAGCGGGGTGTGCAGGATCACCGGCACCCGCGAGATGATCACATGCCCGGCGATGGCCGCCAGCATGAAGATGTACAAGGCCACGAACCCGTCGCTCATCGCACCATTCTCCCGGGCGCCGCGCCCGTCCGCCGCATCATAACCGCGTGCTGAACCGCTGTGCGATGCCGGCGTGCGGTTGCGCGAAGGCCGCCAGGCCGGGCCGGTCAACCACGCCCGCCACCGCGCGTTAACCACGGCATCCCCCTGCCGGAAGCTAAGCTGTGCTGGTGAGCACGCCCGCCCTCGCACCGCCTTCGACCGATGCCGACACCGAACAGCGCCCGCTGCCGGCGTCGCTGGACGCGTTCCTGGCCGAGATCGGGCCGCGCGCGTTCCGCTTCGCCGAAGCCGGACTGCGCCAGCGCGAGGACGCGCTGGACGCGGTGCAGGACGCGATGATCAAGCTGCTGGCCTACCGCGAGCGCCCGGCGCAGGAATGGACGCCGCTGTTCTGGAGCATCCTGCGCCGGCGCATCATCGACCTGCAGCGCCGCCGCACCTTCCGCCTGCGCTTCTGGGCGCCGACCAGCGAGCGTGACGCGGACAGCCCGCCGGACTGGGCCGACGACGGCCCCAATCCGTCCGAGCAGCACGAGCGTCGGCAGACCCATGCGCGGCTGGTGACGGCGCTGCGCGCCTTGCCGGCCCGGCAGCGCGAGGCTTTCACCCTGCGCGTACTGGAAGAGCTGGACGTGGCCACCACCGCACGCGCGATGGGCTGCTCGGAAGGCTCGGTAAAGACCCATCTGTCGCGCGCCCGCGAGGCGCTGCAGAAACATCTGGAGGACGTCCGATGACATCCGATCCCACCCGCCCGGCGGATTTCGACACGCAGATGCGCGCCGTCCACCAGGCCGGCTTGCAGGCCCTGCCCGCGCCGACCCTGGCGCGGCTGCGCGCCGCACGCCAGCAGGCCAGCCGTGCGCACGCGGCGCCAAGCCGGCGCTGGGGCTGGCTGCTGGCGGCGGTCCCGGCGCTGCTCGGCGCGGCCCTGGGCGTGCATCTGCTGCTGCGCCCCGCACCGTCGATGCCGACCACCACCACCGCCAGCGTCGCCACCGCCACTGCCACGACCGTGGCCGCGACCGCCTCGGTGCGCGCCGGCGCGGCCGCCGACAGCGACCAGGCCGCGACCGCGATGCTCGACGAAAATCCCGACCTGTACCTGTGGCTGGGCTCCGATACCTCGCTGGCAATGGAATGAACCCGATGACTCGCCTGATCCGTCTCTCCCTGGCGCTGACGCTGCTGGCCGGCACTGCCGTCCCGGCGGCCTTCGCCGCCCCGCCCCCGCCCGGGCCGCCGCCACCGCCGAGCGCGGCCGACCGCGACGACGACTCCGGCCCGCCGCTGCCCGACTGGGAACACCTGAGCCCACAGCAGCGCCAGCTGCTGATCGCGCCCCTGCGGCAGCGCTGGAACGATGCCCCGCAGCAACGCCGACGCATGTTCGAGCACGCGCAGCGCTGGCAGTCGATGACCCCCGAGCAACGCGACCGCGCACGCAAGGGCGCCCGCCGCTACGAGGACATGACCCCGCAGCAGCGCGAGGAGGCGCGGGTGCTGTTCGAGCGCATGCGCACGCTGCCGCCGGACCAGCGCAAGGCGCTGCGCGACCGCTGGGAAGCGATGACGCCGGCACAACGCGCCGCCTGGATCCGCGCCAATGCCGGCCCGGACAACCTGCCGCCGCCGGATGCTGCCAGGTAGGCGAAACGCGGCGCCGGTTCAAGCCCGATGCGCATGGCGCGCGCGCCCTCGCCTCGTCGTGTGCGGCGCATGGAGTCCAGCGCCGCAGAAATCGCCTCGCAGGAGCGGCTTCAGCCCCCACGGCGTTCCCGGTGAACCCGGTCGCGGCTGAAGCCGTTCTTGCACGGGCTCACCTTGCCCGCAGATCAGCGCCGCCCGAACCGGCGCCCAAGCATCGCGGCCGCACTCACGCCGTCCAGCGCGTCTTCGCCAGCAATTCGTCGTTCCAGTCGTAGGCGATCGCGCCGTCCTTCAGGAACAGGGCAACGAAGTTGTAGACGTTGCGCGCGTACATCTCGCTCGCATGCACCGCGCCCATGCTGGCCAGATCCAACGGCCCGGCAATGGTCACGCCGGCGTGTTCGATGGTCTCGCCCGGCCGGGTCAGTTCGCAGTTGCCGCCGGTCTCGGCGGCCAGATCCACCACCACGCTGCCGGGCTTCATGCCGGCGACCATCGCCGCGCTGAGGATCTTTGGTGCCGGCCGTCCCGGCACCGCGGCGGTGCACACCACCACGTCGATGCCCTTCAGGTGCTCGGCCAGGCGACGCTGCTGCTCCGCGCGCTCGTCGTCGGTGAGTTGCCGCGCGTAGCCGCCCTCGCCGGCGGCGCTGACCCCGAGATCGAGAAACTTGCCGCCCAGCGATTCGATCTGCTCGCGTGTTTCCGGGCGCACGTCGAAGCCCTCCACCTGCGCACCCAGGCGCTTGGCGGTGGCGATGGCCTGCAGGCCGGCCACGCCGGCGCCGACGATCAGCACCTTGGACGGGCGGATGGTGCCGGCCGCGGTGGTCAGCATCGGGAAGAAACGCGGCGCCAGCTGCGCGGCGATCAGGGTCGCCTTGTAGCCGGCCATGCCGGCCTGCGAGCTGAGCACGTCCATCGCCTGCGCGCGGGTGGTGCGCGGCAGCCGTTCCAGCGGAAAGGCGACCAGTTGCCGCGCCTGCAGCGCCGCCGCGCGCGCCGGATCGGCCTGCGGCTGCAGGATGCCGACCACGCCGGCGCCCTCCTTGAGCTGCTGCAGCGCCACCGCCGGCAGCGGCTGCACGCACAGCACCAGATCCGCCTGCGCCGGGCTGTCGGGATCGGCCAGGCTGGCGCCGGCGGCCAGGTAGGCCGCATCGACGAAGCCGGCCGACACGCCGGCCTGCGGCTCGACCCGCACCTGCGCGCCCAGGGCGACCAGTTTCTTGACCGTCTCCGGCGTCGCCGCCACGCGGCGTTCGCCCTGCGCCGATTCCTTCACCACCAGCACCTGCACTGCCATGCGATTCCCCGTGCCTTGCCTGTCGTCCGCGCCGATCCTACAGCGTCCGCACGCCAGGTGGAGGCGTCGCGCACGCCAAGTGGACATCGGCGACCGGGCGCGTTGGCGCCCCCGACCCGAGGGCGCCCGCCGCACGCCGCCTCGGCGAAGGCGTGTACGTACAGCCGAGCAGCACGCGACCCGTGCAACGCCACGGCGGCGATCGCCCGCGCCGCCGTGGTGCTCTCAGTGCAAGGTCGCGCTATGCGGATCGAGACGGTCGATGACGCCCTGCATGGCGCTGTCGAAGGCGCCGTCGTCGACGTGCGCGCGCAGCCGGCCCAGCCGCACCATCACCGCCAGTTCTTCCGGCGAGGCCACGCAGAAGCGCACGCCGCGCCGGTTCACGAACAGCAGGCGCGACGAGATCGGGCTCACCCACGACAGCTTGCCGGCCTGCATCTTGCCGTCGCGGTCGACGAAATCCAGCCAGGTGCCGATCTGCATCGTGCGGAAGCGGTCGGCATCGGCGTTGTCGAAATCGTCCATGGTCTGCGGCGGCGCCACATCCACCGGTTGCGCCTCCTGCACCGGCGGCTGCGGCAGCGCCACCTGCGGCAGCTCCGGCAGCGGCCGCTCCAGTTCCGGGCGCAGCTCGGCCACCGCCTGCAGCGTGTCGTGCAGCGCGTCGATCGCGGCCGTGGCCGCCTCGGCATGCAGGCCGACGCTGGCGAAGACCCGCTGCAGCGCGCCCTGCCAGGCCTGCAGCCAGGGCTTGCCGACGATGTGCCGTTGCGCCTCGGCGGCTTCCTCGAGCAGGCCGTCGGCCAGCGCCAGCGCATCGCGCACGCCGGGGCCGCCCTCGCCTTCGCGCAGCATCGCCATGGTCAGGTGGTGCTGCCACGGCTGCCGCAGGAAATCCTGCAGCGCCTGCGGCAACGGCCGGCCCTGCAGGCGCACCTGCAGTTCGGCCTCGGCGCGCTGCCGCGCCAGTTCCAGCTTCTCCTGGCCGCGCTGGGTCTCGGCGGCGCGGCGCTCGGCGATCTCGATGCGGCGGCGGTGCTGCACCAGGAAATCGCGGAATTCCTCTTCCAGGGTCAGGAAGATCGCCAGGTTCTCGTTGAACTCGGCCACCAGCCGGTCGATGATCTCCTCGACCTTGCCCATCAGCACGCGCTCGGCCTGGCTCTCGCCGGTGTTGCCCTCGCAGGCCTCGGCCAGCGAATTGAGCAGGCGTCGCGCCGGATGGGTCTTCTGCACGAACATGCGCCGGTCCAGCAATGCGACCTTGACGAACGGCACCACCAGCCGGCCGATCAGTTCGCGCGAGCGGCCCTCCAGGTCGCGCTCGTCGAGCATCACGTCGAACAGCATGCCGACCAGGTCGATCGCGTCCTCGTCGACCGGATCCAGCCGCGCATGCGCCGGGTCCACGCCGAACTGGGTGGCGTTGGACAGCACCTCGCTCTTGAGCCGCTGCGCCAGCGATTCGCTGTCGTCGCCGATCGCGGCGCGCAGCGTCGCGCTGGGCGTGGCCTGCAGCAGCGACAGCACCGACATCATCTCGCGCTGGCTCAGCGGGCGTTGCTGGCCGACTGCCGCGGTCGCCGCGGAGGTGGCGCTCTCGCGCGCGTTGCGGGTCTGCTGCAGCAGTTCGTGCAGCGCCTCCAGCAACACGCCCTGGCTACCGCCGGGTAGGCGCGCCTCGGGGTCTTCGTAGCGCTCGCCGGCCTGCAGGCTGCCGCGGCGCTCGGCCCAGCGGTTGACGAAGCGGTTGGCCCAGGCCGGCGCGTAGTGCTCTTCGTCCTCGCCCAGCTCGGCACCGACGCCATCCCCGGCAGCGCCTGCCTCGCGCGGCGGGCGCTGCTCCGGCGGCGGTGCGCGCCGCGGCGGCGGCGGCGGTCGCGGCCGCGAGATCTCCGGCATGATCCCGGCCTGGGCGAGGCTGTCGTCCAGGTCCTGGTAGAGCTTGCCGACCCCGGCGGTGAAGTCGCGTTCGCACAGCTTGATCAGCACCAGCCGCACTTCCGGGGCCAGGTCGCTGGTGGAGAACGCGGCATGCACGGCCACGCCGATGTGTTCGGGGCCGATCGGATTGGTGTCCGCATCCAGCTCCAGGCCGCCGGCGATCCAGCCCAGGCGCCGGTCGATGCGGGTCAGCACCGGCTTCCATTCGCGCAGCAGCACGCTGGCGAGGTTGCGTACCGCCAGCCGCGATTCCAGCTCGTGTTCGGAGATCAGGCTCAGGCCCTGCCCATAGCCGGCCAGGGCGACTTCGGCCGAGAGCGGCGCGCCGGCCTCCAGCGCTTCCCAGGCGGTATGCAACTGGGCGCGGAAGCGCGCGGCGATCTCGTCGCGACGACGGCGCAGTTCGCGCATGCCGTCGAGGAACAGCAACTGCGACGCGCCGGCACTCTCGGCGCGATCGAACAGCACGTCGTCGAAATGCGCCAGCGCCGCGGCGAAGGCCTGGCCCAGCACTGGCAGCATGCCCTCGCGCGCCTGCGTCAACAGGCGCGGGTCACGCGCCGGGTGTGCGTGCGGGCTGGGGCTGAAACTCATGCGCGACGGCTCCGCGCCATGGACGGCGCCAGATAGAAGGAAGGTGGAAGACGATCGGACGCGGCCCCTGTTTCCGCTCCTGCATGGTAGGCAAGGTGTCTGAACAGCGACCGTGATGCGCTGCGCATTTCTGGCTCCAGAACGTGACCTCGTGCAGGATCGTAGGCATGGAAGGCGTCACTAGGGCGGCAATGCGGCATGAATACGGCACGCCCGTCGAGGATCAGGCCGCCACCGCCACCCGTTCCAGGCGGTCGACCACGCCCTGCATGGCGCTGTAGAAGGCATCGTCGTCGCGATGCAGGCGCAGCCGGTCCAGCCGCGCCATCACTGCCAGCGCCTCGGCCGAGGCGACGCACAGCCGCCCGCCGCGGCGGTTGACGAACAGCAGGCGCGCCGAGATCGGGCTCACCCAGGTCAGCTTGCCGGGCTGCACGCGGCCTTCGCGGTCGACGAAGTCCAGCCAGGTCCCCAGCGGCAGGGTACGGAAGTAATCGGCGGTGATGTGGTCGAAATCGGTGGCCTGGACCGGTTCCGGCAGTGCCGGCACGGTCTCGGCGGCGGGCGGCTCGGGCACGTCCACGCCCGTCGCCGGCAGCGCGGCCTGCAGCGGCCGCGCGTGCGCCAGGTCGTCCAGCGCCGTGTGCAGGGCCTGCCAGGCGGCTTCGGCCGCCGCGGCGTCCAGGCCGACGCTGGTCCACAGCCGGGTCAGCTCGGCATGTTGCGGCTGCAGCCAGCCTTCTACCGGCACCGCACCGTTCCGGGCCTGGCGGCACTGCGCCAGCACCGCATCGCCCAGCGCCAGCGCCGCGGCGAGCGCGCTGCCCTGACCGTCGTCGCGCAAGGCCGACTGCTGCACGTACTGGCACCAGGACTGGCGCAGGAAGGCCTCGATGGGCAGCGGCACGGTCAGGTCGTCGCCGGCCTGTTGCAGCAGATCGTGCAGGGCCTGCGCGGCGCGCTGCCGGGCGACCTCGCGGCGCTCCTCCGCCCGTTGCAGTTCGGCCGCGCGCCGCTCGGCGATCTCCACCCGGCGCCGGTACTGCTCGTAGGCGCTGCCGAACTCGGCCTCCAGCGCCAGGAACACCGCCAGGTGCTCGTCGAAATCGCGCACCACCCGCTCCACCGCCGCCTGCGCCTGCGCCAGCAGCGCCTGCTCCGGGCCGGTGCTGCCGGCATTGCCGTCACAGGCGTCGGCGAGCAGGTTGAGCAGGCGCCGCGCCGGATGCCCGTCGCGCACGAACAGGCGCCCGTCGATCAGGGCCACCTTGGCCATCGGCACCAGCATCTGCCCCAGCAGCTCGCGCTGCGCGGGTTGCAGCACGCATTCCTCCAGCATCACATCGAACAGCAGGCCGACCAGATCGAGGGTGTCGGCATCGGCCGGATCCAGGCAGGTGCTGGCCGGGTCCAGGCCGAGCGAGGCGCCGATACCGGCGATCTGCCGGCGCAGGCCCAGCGCCAGCGGGCCGCCGTGTTCGCAGACCGCGGCGAATCCGGCCAACGGCATGGTCTGCAGCAACGACAGCACCGACAGCAGCTCGCGCGGCGACAGGCAGCGCCGGCCGTCGCCCGGGCCCGCGTCCGGCTGCGCCTCGTGCAGCAGCGCGCGCAGCGCCGGCGGCAGCACCTCCTGCTCGTTGCGCGCGTGCGCGTCCAGGGCGCGCGCGGCGCGGCGCTGCGCCGCCGACAGCGGCGCGGCGGTGTCCCAGTTCTCGAAGAAGCGGCTGATCCAGTCCGGCGCCGCCTCGTCCTCGCTCGCGCCCAGGCGCGGGATGGCGCGGCGGCGCGGGCGCCCGCTCGGCAGCGCACGGGCGCGCGCGACCTCGTTCAGGCGCTGCTCCAGTTGCGCATACAGTTCGCCGACGCGCTCCTGCAGTTCCTGCTCGCAGATCTTGACGATCGCCAGTTGCACCTGCGGCGCCAGCACCAGCCCGTGCAGCGCCGCGTACACCGCCGCGCCCACGTGCTCTGGGCCGAACGGGTTGTTGTCGGCATCGATGCGCTGGCCGCCGGCGATGAAGCCGAGGAACCGGTTCAGCCGCATCAGCTCCGGCCGCCAGCGGTGCTGGATCGCCCCGGCCAGGTTGCGCACCGCCAGGCGCACGTCCAGTTCCTGTTCCGAAACCAGGCTGAGGTCGCCGCGCTCGCGCGCCAGACTGCGCTCCACCGACAGCGGACGGCCGGCTTCCAGCGCCTGCCAGGCCTGGGCCAGGTGCGCGCGGAAGCGCGCGGCGATCGGCTCGCGCTGCTGGCGCAGCAGCTGGATCGCCTCGAAATAATCGTTCTGGGTCGGCCCGGCGCGCTCGGCCATGCGGAACAGCGCTTCGGCCAGCACATCCAGCACCTCGCCGAAAGCGCCGGCGAGCGGAACCGACACCACATCCCGGACCTGATCGAGCAGATCCGCGTTGCGGCTGGGCGACAACTCTTCAGCGTATTCAGCAAGGGTCATGGCAGTGTGATACGCAGGCAGCAGTGAGACCGACGTCAATTCGGAAGCTAGCGGCAGATCAGCAACTCAACGCGATTGTCCGTGTAACTGCGGCATCCGCTGCCGCCTACGAGCGCCCGACTATAATTCCGCGCCCGCCCCACGGAATCGAGACTATGCGCACAATTCATTCGCTGCAAGCGCTGGATGCGCGCCGTTCAGTGCCATCCAAGCAGCTGGGCGAGCCGGGACCGGACGCGGAGACGCTGCTGGCGATGCTGCGGTCGGCGGTGCGTGTCCCCGATCACGGAAAGCTGGTGCCGTTCCGCTTCCTGCGCATCGCCGGCCCGGCGCGTCAGGCGTTGGGCGACATCCTCGCCGCGCGCACCCTGCAGCGTGATCCCGGCGCGGCGCCGGCAGTGGTGGAGAAGGATCGCGAACGCTTCGCGCATGCGCCGGTGGTGATCGCGGTCATCGCCTGCCTGCAGCGCGGACACAAGGTGCCGGAGATCGAACAGTGGATGACCGCCGGCTCGGTGTGCTTCGCGCTGCTGCAGGCCGCGCAGGCCTACGGCTTCGGTGCGCAATGGCTGACCGGCTGGATGGCGTATGACGAAACGGTGACCGCGCGACTGGGCCTGGCCGAGCACGAGCATGTCGCCGGCTTCATCCACATCGGCACCGCCCGCCTCGACGTGCCGGAGCGCGAGCGGCCGGACCCACGCGCGCTGCTCAGCGACTGGACGCCGTGAACGCAGGCCTGCCCCTGTCGCGGCCGCTGTACCTGGTCGACGCCAGCCTTTACGTGTTTCGCGCCTGGCATTCGATTCCCGACGAGTTCCAGGACGCGCAGGGCTGGCCGACCAATGCGGTGCACGGCTTCGCCCGCTTCCTGCTCGACCTGCTCGAGCGCGAGCGCCCGCAGCACATCGTGATCGCCTTCGACGAAGCGCTGGACAGCTGTTTCCGGCATCGTCTGTACACCGCCTACAAGGCCAATCGCGCGCCGGCGCCGGACGCGCTGCGCCGCCAGTTCGCGCATTGCAAGGCGCTATGCGCGGCCCTGGGCCTGGGCGTGCTGGCGCACCACGACTACGAGGCCGACGACCTGATCGGCAGCGCCCTGCACCGTGCGCGCGGCGATGGCTTCCACGGCGTGATCGTGTCCGCCGACAAGGATCTGTCGCAGCTGCTGCTGGAGTTCGACGAACAATGGGACTACGGCCGCGGCCAGCGCTGGGGCGCGGCCGGGGTCAAGGCGCGCCACGGCGTGCATGCGCACCAGATTGCCGACTATCTGGCGCTGACCGGCGATGCGATCGACAACATCCCCGGCGTCACCGGCATCGGCGCCAAGTCGGCGGCGATCCTGCTGGCGCATTTCGGCGACCTGGACACGCTGCTGGCGCGGGTCGACGAAGTGGCGTTCCTGCGCCTGCGCGGCGCCGCGCAGATGGCCGTACGCCTGCGCGAGCAGCGCGAGCACGCGCTGCTGTGGCGGCAGCTGACCACCATCGCCCTGGACGCGCCGCTGCACACGGCCACCGTGAATTTCGCCCGCGGCGCGGCCGATGCCGACATGCTGCACGGTCTGTGCGAGGCGCTGCGCTTCGGGCCGCTGACCCGACGCCGCCTGCTGCAGGCGGCCGGCCTGGAGTTTGTGGCCGGCTGAAGTGCAGGCCTTCGCCACGGGCAGGCGATGCCGCTGCCCGAAGCAGGCACGCCCTCGCACGCGCTGTGCCGGTTGCACTGTGGGGTCGCTGGCGCCGAGCGACTCGCGCGGCGCCAGCGACACCGGGCACGATCTGGCGCGCATCAAAAACACAACGCACGTTCTACACTGCACCGCATCGCCGGACCGCGCCGTGCGCGACCGCGCCCTCTTCCTCCGCCATCTTGCGAGCTGCCCATGCCCCGCCACGATTCCCCGCCCCGCGTCGTCTACGAAGGCAAGTACCAGCGCATGGTCGTGCGCGGCACCTGGGAGTATTCCGAGCGCGTGCATGCTGGCGGCCTGGCCGCGATCATCGTGGCGGTCACGCCGGACGACGAGGTACTGTTCGTCGAACAGTTCCGCGTGCCGCTGCAGGCGCGCACCATCGAGATGCCGGCCGGCCTGGTCGGCGACATCGATGCCGGCGAATCGATCGAGGTGTCGGCGGTGCGCGAACTGGAAGAGGAAACCGGCTGGACCGCCGAGCACGCCGAGGTGCTGCTGATCGGCCCGACCTCGGCCGGCGCCAGCAACGAGAAGATCGCCTTCGTGCGCGCCACCGGCCTGCGCAAGGTCGGCAACGGCGGCGGCGATGCCAGCGAGGACATCACCGTGCATTCGGTGCCGCGCACGCGTGCCGCCGCGTGGCTGGTGCAGAAGATGGGCGAAGGCTACGCACTGGATGCGAAGCTGTGGGCGGGGCTGTGGATGATCGAACACGAACTCGACGGCACGCCGCGTGGCTGAGGGTCTCAGCCACGCATTGCCGCCGCTGCTGGGCGTGGACGACCCGGCGGTGTTCAGCATCCACCGACCACACGGTACATCGCCGTTCGTGCTGCTGGCGGATCACGCGGGACAGGCAGTGCCGCGCGCGTTGCACGGCCTCGGCCTGGCGCAGTCGGAACTGGATCGGCACATCGGCTGGGACATCGGGATCGCCGGCACCACCCGCGCGCTGTCCGCGCTGCTCGACGCCTGGGCGATCGAACAGACCTACTCGCGCCTGCTGATCGACTGCAACCGCCCGCTCGCCTCGCCGACACTGATCCCGTCCGTCAGCGACCGCACCGTGGTGCCGGGCAACGCCGCACTCACGGCGGCGCAGCGGCAGCAGCGCATCGACGCCGTGCATGCGCCCTACCACGCGCGCATCGCCGCCGAACTGGACGCACGCCGCGCCGCCGCGCGCCCCACCGTGCTGGTGATGATGCACAGCTTCACCCCGGTGATGGACGGCGCGCCGCGGCCCTGGCATGCCGGCGTGCTCTACCACCGCGACACCCGCTTCGCCCACGCGCTGCTGCAGGCGCTGCGCGAGGAAGACGACCTGCTGGTCGGCGACAACGCGCCGTATGCGGTCAGCGACAGCAGCGACTACGCGGTGCCCGTGCACGGCGAAGGCCGCGGCCTGCCGCATGTGGAACTGGAGATCCGCCAGGACCTGATCGCCGATGCCGCCGGCCAGCAGGCCTGGGCGCAGCGGCTGGCGCGGATCTTCACCAGGCTGCAGCCGCAGTTGCTGGCGCTGCGCTGAGTAACGCCGACGCCCTTCCCGCACCACGCCTCATGCCAGCGTCGGCACTGGCATCCACGGAAACGCCTTGTAGCCCTGCACCTGCAGCGGAACGCCGAGTGCGGCGAAATCGGCCGCGATCGCCGCGGCACGAAGACCATCCAATGCCTCGCCCACGGTCAGCGACCCGGCGCGACAGGCGGCCAACGCCTGGCCAATCGGCCAGTCCAGCAGGTGCGCGACCTGCTGCGCTATCGGCTTGACGCATTCGGGCGGACAGCGCGCAAGCACCAGATCGAACGAGGCAAAGACGCCTGCACCGACGCCAACCGCGCGCGCCGCCTCCCAAGCGTCCTCGTCCGCCTCGCCGAGCGCCTCGTCCACACCCTCGACCTGCAGGAACGCGTCGTACTCCGCGTAGTAGGCCAACGCCTGCGCGTAGTCGTATAACGTCGACAGCGGGCGTTGCCGCTTCTGCACGTCGAGCACGTCGGCGAACGTCGCCGGTTCCAGGTAGGGCGCCAAGCCCAGCGCGCGCGCCGCCGCGGGCGGTGTGTCATCGTCGCCGAATGCAGTGGCTTCGTCGGGCGGCAACCAGAAGCGCGCCTGCAGCGGATCCTCGCCGGTGGCATGCACCCAGCCGAACGCCTCGCGCACGTGGCCGTCGTCGTTGCAGGCGGCAAAGGCATCCAGCGTCTCACGCAAGGTCAATAGCGGAATCATACGTCGTCGGGCAGGCAGCGCGCGGCAGCGCAGTCTACGGCAGGTATGCGGACGCTGAAGGAGAATGAAGCCTGCGAGACCGGAGCGAGACGTCGCTGGACATCGCCTGGCGTGTCGATCCGCGATCCCGTTCGACGACGACCGCTCGCCCGCACCCAAGCAGTCCGCGACCGGCAGCGCCGCCGCGATGCGCCCCCAGTGCAGCGGTACGCGGCTGGCGCAGCGGCGCCCGCGATCCGCAACGCCCGGTTGCCCCTGCGGCCGTTCGGCATGCACTGGCCACGACGCCGCTCAGCATGCTGAAGCGGCTGCCGCCTGCCTTCACACTAAGCTGAGTGTCTCCTGCGCACGCTCGGGCTGGACCGGTCCGTACCGGAAACCCGCCCCGCATCGGACACCACATGCTCATCCGCCTCGGTTACGAGATCCGCTACCGGTTCGCGCAGGCGACGCCGATGCTGGCGATGCTGGACATCCACGACAGCCGCCGCGACGACATCGTTGCCGCCACCGCCTTGCACAGCGTGCCGGCGCTGCCGTTGCACCGTTATCGCGATGGCTTCGGCAACCGCTGCACGCGCCTGCAGGCGCCCGCCGGAACGCTGACCCTGCGTGCCGATGCGGTGGTGCGCGACAGCGGACTGCCGGACCAGTACCGCTACGACGCCGCGCAGACCCCAGTGGAGCAGTTGCCCGACGCCACCTTGGTGTATCTGCTCGGCAGCCGCTACTGCGAGACCGACCTGCTCAGTGGCATGGCCTGGGAGCTGTTCGGCGGCACGCCGCCCGGCTGGGCACGGGTACAGGCGATCTGCGACTACGTGCATACGCGCATCGCCTTCGGCTATGCCCATGCCTGCGCCACCAAGAGCGCCGCACAGGCGCTGCAGGAAGGGCGCGGCGTGTGCCGCGACTTCGCGCATGCAGCGATCGCGCTGTGCCGCTGCATGAACATCCCGGCGCGCTACTGCACCGGCTATCTGGGCGACATCGGCGTCCCAGCCTCGGACGCACCGATGGATTTTTCCGGCTGGTTCGAAGCCTTCCTCGACGGGCGCTGGTACACCTTCGATGCACGCCACAACGTGCCGCGCATCGGCCGGGTGCTGATCGCGCGCGGCCGCGACGCCGCCGACGTGGCGATCAGCACCACCTTCGGCGACAACGTGCTCGAATCGTTCGTGGTGTGGACCGACGAGACCAAGCAGGCACAGCTCGACACGCGCCCCTTCGCAGCGGCCGGTGCCATCACCGCCGCCGGATGCGAACCCGGCAACGCGCTGGCCTGCTGAATCATTGCAGTGGACGGTGCCGCCATGCGCAGCACCGCCCTTCCGTGAACGCGCTATGCAGCCGCGCGCGGACTCAGGCGAAGCCGTCGGTGGCGCGCACCAACGCGTCGACGTTCTCGGGCTCGAACGCGGAATGGCCGGAGGCCGGGGTGATCTGCAGCGTCGCCTTCGGCCAGGCCTTGGCCAGGTCCCAGGCGTTGGCCAGCGGGCAGACCACGTCGTAGCGGCCGTGCACGATCACCCCCGGGATGTCGGCGATGCGGTGCGCGTCGCGCAGCAACTGGTCCTCGACCTCGAAGAAGCCGCCGTTGACGAAGTAGTGGTTCTCGATGCGGGCGAAGGCCAGCGCGAAGTGCGGGTCCTCGTGGCTGTCGACGAAATCGGCATCCACGTGCAGGAAGCTGGTCGCGCCTTCCCACACGCTCCAGGCCTTGGCCGCGGCCAGGCGGGTGGCCTCGTCGTCGCTGGTCAGGCGCCGGTGGAAGGCCGAGATCAGGTCCGCGCGTTCCACCGGCGGGATCGCCGCGATGTAGTGCTCCCAGGCATCGGGGAACAGGCGGCTGGCGCCTTCCTGGTAGAACCACTCCAGTTCCCAGCGACGCAGCATGAAGATGCCGCGCAGCACCAGTTCGGTGACGCGCTCCGGATGGCTCTGCGCGTAGGCCAGCGCCAGGGTCGAGCCCCAGCTGCCGCCGAACACCTGCCAGCGGTCGATGCCCAGGTGCGTGCGCAGCCGCTCGATATCGGCGACCAGGTCCCAGGTGGTGTTGTCGACGAGGTCGGCATGCGGCGTGGAGCGGCCGGAGCCGCGCTGGTCGAACAGCACGATGCGGTACTTGGCCGGATCGTGGAAGCGGCGCATCTTGGCGTTGCAGCCGCCGCCGGGACCGCCATGCAGCAGCACCACCGGCTTGCCGTACGGATTGCCGCACTGTTCGTAGGACAGGGTATGCCGTGCGTCCACCGGCAACATGCCGCTGTCGAACGGCTCGATCTCGGGATACAGCGTGCGCATGGCGACTCCTGCAGGAAAACCGCGATTCTACCCATGCGCGCCACTTGAGCGGCGCTGACCAGCAACGGCCGGCCGCGAACAGACCTGGCGCGGCGCCGATCGGCCAACCGGGGTCGGGATCAACCGATCGCCGGCGCGCCTCTGCCGCCAGGGGCGTCCTGCACCCGCTGCTGCGCTTCCATGGCCAGGTGCTGCGCGCGCTGCTGGTTGAACGCCTGCGCCTGCTGCACCGTCTCGTGCATCGGTGCAGCGGCCTGCGCCACGTCCGTGGCGGCGCGGAAGCCCGGCGTGGTGCCGGACACCCACAGCGTGTCGCCGGCCATCTGCACCCGGTCGATCTTGTCGGCGCCGGCGATGCCGGCCCGCTTGGCACCGAGCATCGCCTGCGCGACATGCGCATCGTCGATACGCGTCGGTACGTCCCTGCGGATGCGCGCGAACATGGTCTGATCGGACGCAGGCAGCGCGCCCAGGTTCTGCGCACGATCGGCCGCGTGTCCGGCCGGCGGCGCCGAGTGGGCTCCGGAAGCCGGCGTCGTCGCGGCAGGCGCCTGCGGATGCGGCTGCGCGGGTGCGTGGGCCGGAGCGCTGCGCTGGAACCACTGCCCGGGATGGGTCAGCGTGTCGTAGGCCTGGCCAGCCGCGTGCTTGGCCGCGTCGATGCCCTGCGCGGCGGTCTGCCTTGCGCTCTGGTACGCCTGCGTGCCTACCCGCGCGGCGCTGTCGGCCGCTTGCGAGACCGCCTTCCTGGACGCGTCGTAGGCCTGGGTGGCAGCACGCTCGACACGCTCGGCGCCATCGGCAACCGCATGTTTGGTCGCGTCGTAGGTCTGCGTGGCCGCACGCTCGACGCGCTCCGCCCCGTTGGCGACCGCGTGCTTCGTGGCAACGTAGGTCTGCGTGGCAGCGCGCCCAACTTGCTCCGCGCCCTCGGCCACCGCGTGTTTGGTCGCGTCGTAGGTCTGCGTGGCGGCGCGCTCGACACGCTCCACACCGTTGGCGACCGTGTGTTTGGCCGCATCGTAGGCCTGGGTGGCCGCGCGCCCCACCTGCTGCACGCCGTCGGTCACCACGTGCTTGGTTGCGTCGTAGGTTTGCGTCACCGCGCGTTCGGTCCGATCGATCCCATCGGAGATCGCCTGCTTGCCGAGCTGATATGTCTGCGTGGCGGTTTGCGCCGCGACCCGCGCGCCATCGTAGGCATCGACGATGTGATTGGCGACGTTGGCCACGCCCGCCTGGAAGCGAGGATCATGGATCCGCTCCACCACGGCGTCGGCAGCCGCATGCGCGCCTCGCTCCACGGCGCCTTTGGCCGATTCCAGCCCGCCGCCCACCCACCGCGCCGCCGCATCCGCACCTTGACCGTGCAGACGGGCGGCTTCGCCCACCACATGTCCAGCCAGCGGCGCAACCGGGATGAAGGGCGCGGTAAGGCGCCCGCCCTCCCGCGCCACGATCGCGATACGTTCGTCAAGCGCTTGCACGTAGCGACCGCCGGCGCGCACGGCATCGGCACCGTGTTGCAGGCCGTCGGCAACCCCGCGCACGGGCGCGCCACGCGCGATGGTGTCGCGAATGGCGGGATCGGCGTTGAGCACGAGGTACTCGTTGAGTTGCCGCCGCAGATTCGGCGACAGTTGGCCCTGCCCGTCGTTCCCGCGCATCTGCCGCAGCGACTCGGACAGTTCGGCGCGTGCGAAGGACACATCGCTGCCGAAGCGGTCGATGGCGTCCTTGTTCGCCGCGTAGCGCTGCGTCGCTTCCTGGAAGCGCTGGGGTTGCAGGATATTGTCCGGACTGTCGCTGCTGAAGTGCTGCTGGCCGCCATGGTCGCTCAGCCGCATCGCGATCAGCGCGTTTGGCGGCGCCGACCCGGGCGGCGCATCCAGGTAGCGGCCGGCCCGCAGGCTCTGGATGTCCTCTTCGCTGGCCAGCGACACCACCTTGCCGACATGCGGACTGGCCGCGCTCACCACGTCGCCGGCCATGCGGTAGTTGGTGAGCTGGAAGCCCGGCTGCGGCGGGCCATCGATCATGTCCGCCGCGCCGAAGCCGTTGTAGGTGGCGCCGCGCAGGCCATATTTGGCGGCCTGGAGTTCCGCCAATGCGCCGCCCAGGGAGTGGCCGGCAGCGAATATCTGGGTTTTCGGGATGCCCTGCGCAGCCGCTTTGGCGATCATCTGCGCTGTAAACGCGTCGGCCGCAGACCTCTGCGCGTTGACGGTATCTCGCACCATCTTTGCATCGACGGCGATGTCCTGCAGCGTCGTCAGCGCGTGGTCCGCTTTTTCCGAAACACTCTTACCTGAAAATAGACCAGGATCAGTACCTCGGTACGCGACAATAACATTGTGAGGCGACGCAACGCTTTGATACGCAGTTGCGTGAAAGCCGGTAGCCGGATCACTGGCATAGCCAAATATCTTATAACCCTGGCCATCTAGAGAAACATATCTATTGTTATCGCCCACATCACGCTGTGATCGGTTGGCATACGAGTCATTACTTGCATCAGCTAACGCTTGATCAATGACTTTCATGACTTGACTTCCTTAACAGTGATCGTCACTGGGAAATAAGCATCAGGGTCTTTAAGAACCTCGGGATCGTCAGACTGGAACTCTAGCGCACCATAGGGAACCAAAGCAGGATCCCCATAAGAACTATTCTTGAAATAGCTTTTCCCACCACCCTCGCGCAAGATTTTTTCCAACAACCCTCCCCAACCGAATTTCACACCCTTGCCAATCGCGCTAACACCCACACTTGTCACATCCCAGTGGCAAACCCCGAGATTGAAATAATCTTCATCCAGCAGGGCATCGCGATAAAAATATCCCTTCCATGTGTGGTCATCCACCTGGACCATAGGAATATCGAGCCCGGTGTTAGGCACATGCTGCTCGCCAAGAACTGGCATCATCGGCACACAATTCTTATTGATGACGTCATATCCAATGTAAGCACCCTTGAAAGAATCCCACGGTCCCGGCGCATTTGACGTGGCGATGACCTCGTAGCGCTTGACCGGATGCGGATTCAGATGCCCGGTCGCACCGTCGTTGCCAACATCGATACCTTTCGAACAACCGGCGGCGGTCGCGGCCAGGGGCATAATGGCGGCAGCGGCCAGGTGGTGCAGTTTCATCGTATCGTCCTCGGGGGGATAGGCCGCAGGCAGCGCGGCAGTGGGGTCTGGTGGCAATGGCAGTCTCGGCTTGCGCCAGGGCGCAATCGGCACCCCGCCACGCGGCAGCGCGCCGAGCCTGGCGTAGACGTCCGCATTGATGCTGCCCATGTCGCGCAGGAGTTGCGCATCGCGCATCGTGCGGGCGCGTGGACGATAGGGATTGTCGCTGTACGTGCTCTTTTCGTCGCTCATCGCGCCACCTCTCCTTTATCAAGACTCCAAGTTGCGACTGCGATCTTACTCGCTGGAAACCATGTCGCCACTGCCCATCGCGCAAAGGGTACAAGTGAGATCCTGACCCACATCCATGGCCCGGATTTTCCTGATGAACCGCCATCGGTCTCTGATACCGGCATGCGGCAGCGCCAGGTATTGGTTACATAACCGACTGGAAGCCTGTAGCTGAGCCACTGGAAAAGCCGAGAACCCAGTAGCGCCTCTCACCTGAATGCACCTGCTTCTTGCAGCGATATCGCTTCGAGGACGATTCACATACGCGTCGTTGGCCGCATCGGCAACCGCTTGATCAATCCCCTTCACGACTGGGCCTCCCTGACAGCGAGGGTGACAGAGAAATACGCGTCCGGATGCTGTAGCACTTCAGGATCAGCGGGATCGAAATCCTGAGCCCCGTAAGGGACCAGGGACTTATCCCCATACGCGACCTTCTTGAAATACCTGGTCCCTCCACCTTCGCGCAGAATCTTCTCCATAGAGCCGCTCCGCGCAAACCTTAGGCCCTGAGCAATCGCACTGGCGCTCACGCTCGTGACGTCCCAATGGCACACCCCAAGCTTGAAGTAATCCTCATCCTGCAGCGCATCACGGTAGAAATACCCCTTCCACGTATGGTCGTCTACGCGGGTCATCGGAACGTCGAGTCCGGTATTGGGGACTTGCTGTTGACCAATGAAGGGGATCATCGGAACGCACTTCTTATTGACGACGTCGTATCCGATGTAGGCGCCCTCGAATGCATCCCACGGCCCCGGCGCATGGGACGTGGCGATGACCTCGTCGCGTTTGACCGGGTGCGGATTCAGATGCCCGGTTGCGCCATCGTTGCCGACGTCGATGCCGTTGGAGCAGCCCACGCCAGCCACGAGGATGGCAGCGACAGCGAGTGCGCGCAGGATTCTGAGACGGGGCCTGCGACGAGCGGTCACGCCGGCAGGGATCCACGCACCCTCGGCATGCCGCGCACCCGTCTGTGCCACGGCGGGCGTGGGCGGTACGCGCATCGCATTCGAAAGGCGACTGAGGGTGAACATTGCGGGTCATCCATGTCCGGCATCGTTACCCACGCACCATACCCCGGCGCCGGCGGGTCAGGCCAGCGGCTGGCGCCCCAGCGTGACCCGATCGCGCGCTTCCAGGTCCTGATACGTCGCCACCTCCGCGAAGCCGGCCACCTCCAGCAGCGCGCGCACCGCCGCGCCCTGGTCCCAGCCGTGTTCCAGCAGCAGCCAGCCACCGGGCAGCAGATGCGCCGGCGCATCGGCGACGATCCGGCGCAGGTCGTCCAGCCCATCGGGGCCGGACGCCAGCGCGCTGGCCGGTTCGTAGCGCAGGTCGTCCTGCTGCAGGTGCGGATCGCCGGCGGCGATGTACGGCGGGTTGCTGGCGATCAGATCGAAGCGCTGGCCGGCCAGCGGCGCCAGCCACGGCCCATGCGCGAAGGCGACGTTACCCAGGCCGTGCGCCTGCGCATTGGCCTGCGCTATCGCCAGGGCGGCCGCACTGAGGTCGGTGGCCAGCACCTGCGCCCGGGGCCGCTCGCTGGCCAAGGCCAGGGCGATCGCGCCGCTGCCGGTGCCGAGGTCGGCGACCCGGCGGCCCGGTGCCAGGTCCAGCCGTTCCAGCGCCAGTTCCACCAGCCGCTCGGTGTCCGCACGCGGGATCAGCGTGGCCGGCCCGACCGCCAGGTCCAGGGTCCAGAAGCCGCGCCGGCCGGTCAGGTAGGCCACCGGCTCGCCCTGTGCACGCCGCGCCAGCAACGCCTGGAACCCATCCGCCACCTCGTCCGCCAATGGATCGCGGGCGTGCGCGAACAGCCACGCGCGGTCGCGTTGCAGGGCGTGCAGCAGCAGGGCTTCGGCATCGCCGCGCTCGACCCGGGTGCAGGCCGCGCGCAGCAGGGATTCGGGGGTGGGCGCATTCATCGCTGTCACGATGACGCAGCGAGCGCGGAAAAGCCAACGTGGTAGAACGGACCGCCGCCCATGCGCCCTGGGCGGCTGACGCGCTGTTCGCGCGGCAGTGCAGCAAAGAGCCAGGCTTGGGAATCGATAGAGGAAACCTATCTATTCAATTCCATCAATCGATTTGAGGGATCTATCGGCGCCCCCTATCATGAGCCTCGTTCCATCCCCCGACCCCTATTGCAACCACGAGGAAACTCCATGTCGTCTTTGATCAACACCCAGGTCCAGCCGTTCAAGGCCAACGCCTACCGCAATGGCGAATTCATCGAAGTCACCGACGCGGACCTGAAGGGCAAGTGGTCGGTGCTGATCTTCATGCCGGCTGCCTTCACCTTCAACTGCCCGACCGAAGTGGAAGACGCCGCCGAGCATTACGCCGAGTTCCAGAAGATCGGCGCCGAGGTCTACATCGTCACCACCGACACCCATTTCTCGCACAAGGTGTGGCACGAGACCTCCCCGGCGGTGGGCAAGGCCCAGTTCCCGCTGGTCGGCGACCCGACCCACCAGCTGACCCGCGCCTTCGGCGTGCACATCGAGGAAGAAGGCCTGGCCCTGCGCGGCACCTTCGTGATCAACCCGGAAGGCGTGATCAAGACCCTCGAGATCCACGACAACGCGATCGCCCGCGACGTCACCGAGACTCTGCGCAAGCTCAAGGCCGCGCAGTTCGTCGCCTCGCACCCGGGCGAGGTTTGCCCGGCCAAGTGGAAGGAAGGCGAGAAGACCCTGAAGCCGTCGCTGGACCTGGTCGGCAAGATCTAAGCCGCCCTCGCTCCCATCTCCGCCTCGCGGCGGGGGTGGGGGTGAACCGCAGCCGGCATCGTCCGCCGGCGCCGGCTGCGGTTCATCCCTCCTCCCATTCGCGGCGTGCTGCTCCGGCAGCGTGCCTCCCCCTCGCTTTGCCCAACGTCAGGAGTCCGCCATGTTGGATGCCGATCTGAAAACCCAGTTGAAGGCCTACCTGGAGCGGGTCGTCCGGCCCATCCACATCACCGCGTCGGTGGACGATGGCGCCAAGTCGCGCGAGATGCTCGACCTGCTCGAGGACCTGGTGCTGCTGTCGGACAAGATCACGTTGGACGTGCACCGCGACAGCGGCGAGCGCGCGCCCTCGTTCGCGCTGAACAGCCCCGGCCACGACATCCACCTGCGCTTCGCCGGCCTGCCGATGGGCCACGAGTTCACCTCGCTGGTGCTGGCGCTGCTGCAGGTCGGCGGGCATCCGTCCAAGGCCACCGCCGAGCTGATCGAGCAGGTGCGCAACCTGCCCGGCGAGTACCGCTTCGAAACCTATTTCTCGCTGTCCTGCCAGAACTGCCCGGACGTGGTGCAGGCGCTGAACCTGGCCGCGGTGCTGAACCCGAACATCCAGCACGTGGCGATCGACGGCGCGCTGTTCCAGGACGAGGTCGAGGCGCGTCAGATCATGTCGGTGCCCACCGTGTACCTCAACGGCGAAGTCTTCGACCAGGGCCGCATGACCCTGGAGCAGATCGTGGCCAAGCTCGACACCGGCGCGGCCAAGCGCGATGCGGCGGCGATCGCGGCCAAGGCGCCGTTCGACGTGCTGGTGGTCGGCGGCGGCCCGGCCGGCGCGGCGGCGGCGATCTACGCCGCACGCAAGGGCATCCGCACCGGGGTGGCGGCCGAGCGCTTCGGCGGCCAGGTACTGGACACCATGGCGATCGAGAACTTCATCTCCGTGCAGGAGACCGAAGGCCCGAAGATGGCCGCGGCGCTGGAGCAGCACGTGCGCCAGTACGACGTGGACATCATGAATCTGCAGCGCGCCGAACAGCTGGTGCCGGCCGGCGCCGACGGCCTGGTCGAGGTCAAGCTGGCCAACGGCGCGTCGCTGAAGAGCCGCACGGTGATCCTGTCCACCGGCGCGCGCTGGCGGCAGATGAACGTGCCCGGCGAAGACCAGTACCGCAACAAGGGCGTGGCCTACTGCCCGCACTGCGACGGCCCGCTGTTCAAGGGCAAGCGCGTGGCGGTGATCGGTGGCGGCAACTCCGGCGTGGAAGCGGCGATCGACCTGGCCGGCATCGTCAGCCACGTCACCCTGGTCGAGTTCGACAGCAAGCTGCGCGCCGACGAAGTCCTGCAACGCAAGCTGCGCAGCCTGGGCAACGTCGACATCCTGGTCAACGCGCAGAGCACCGAAGTGCTCGGCGACGGCCAGAAGGTCACCGGCCTGGTCTACAAGGACCGCGTCGGCGGCGATGTGCATCGCGTGGCGCTGGAAGGCATCTTCGTGCAGATCGGGCTGCTGCCGAACACCGAATGGCTGCAGGGCACGGTGGCGCTGTCGCCGCGTGGCGAGATCGTGGTCGACGACCGCGGCCAGACTTCCCTGCCGGGCGTGTTCGCCGCCGGCGATGCGACCACGGTGCCGTACAAGCAGATCATCATCGCCATGGGCGAAGGTTCCAAGGCGGCGCTGAGCGCGTTCGACCACCTGATCCGGCACAGCGCACCGGTCGCCAGCGGCAGCGTGGCCGAAGCGGCCTGATCCGCATCCGTCCCGCGCCGCTTCGCCGGCGCGGGACCAGGGTGTGCGGTCTCCACCGCGCGCGCCCATCTGTCTCGTCGCCAAGTGCGCCACACGCTCTATGCTGTGACCCTGCGTCACCTCCCGCCGCTGCGTTCCGAGGAACCCGCTGATGAACCTGCGTGATCTGAAATACCTGGTGGCGCTGGCCGATCACAAGCATTTCGGGCGCGCCGCCGCGGCCTGCTTCGTCAGCCAGCCGACGCTGTCCACGCAGATCAAGAAGCTCGAGGACGAACTGGGCGTGCCGCTGGTCGAGCGCGCCCCGCGCAAGGTCATGCTGACCCCGGCCGGGCGCGAGGCCGCCAGCCGCGCGCGCGGCATCGTCGCCGAGATCGAGCAGATGAAGGAGGCGGCGCGGCGCAGCCAGGATCCGGAAGCCGGCACCGTGCGCCTGGGCATTTTCCCGACGCTCGGCCCGTACCTGCTGCCGCATGTGATCCCGCGCATCCGCGCGCGCTTCCCGCAGCTGGAACTGCTGCTGATCGAAGAGAAGAGCGACGTGCTGCTGACCCGCCTGCGCGAGGGCCGGCTGGACGCGGCGCTGCTGGCGCTGCCGTTGCACGACGAGCAATTGCATGCCGAATTCCTGTTCGAGGAACCGTTCGTGCTGGCGGTGCCCGAGCAGCATCCGCTGGCGCGGCGGCCGACCCCGCTGACCATGGACGAACTGCACGCGCAACGCCTGCTGCTGCTCGAGGACGGGCACTGCCTGCGCGACCAGGCGCTGGACGTGTGCCACCTGTCCGGCGCGCTGGAGAAAGCCGAGTTCCAGGCCACCAGCCTGGAGACGCTGCGGCAGATGGTCGCCGCCAACGTCGGCGTGACCCTGCTGCCGCTGCTGGCGGTGCAGCCGCCGGTGGCCAATCCGCCGAACCTGCGCCTGCTCCCGTTCGCGCCCGACGGCGGGCCGAGCCGACGCATCGCCATGCTGTGGCGGCGCAGTTCGGCGATGGGCGCGTTCCTGCAGCAACTGGCGCACCTGTTCGGTGCGCTGCCCGAGGAGTTGTTCACGCTGCCGGCGCAGGCGTCGCTGCCGGACCAGGCGCCGCGCCAGGTGGCCTGAACAGGCCGACCGGCCGAGGCGTCGCATCGGCGCCGGCTTGCTTGCACAATGGGAACGGGGGCGGCGCGGTGCCGCCTCCGTTCGTTGTGCCATCCAACCGGAGCCTGTCCATGACCTCGCAACACCACAGCGGCCTGCCGCCCTCGTTGATCGTCTCCAGCCGCGACCTCGCGCGCCTGGAAGCCCTGCTCGACTCCCCTGCCTTGCACCAGCACCCGGCCGCGCAAGCGCTGGGCGCAGAACTCGACCGCGCCACCGTGATGGCGCCCGACCAGATTCCCCCCGGCATCGTCACCATGCATTCCCGCGTGGAGTGCGAAGACGAACTGCACGGCGAACGCCATCAGCTGACCCTGGTCTATCCGCACGAGGCCGATGCCGCGCATGCGCGCATCTCGGTGCTGGCCCCGGTCGGCAGCGCCCTGCTCGGCCTGGCCGTGGGCCAGTCGATCGACTGGCAGGCGCCCGGCGGACGCCCGCTGCGCCTGCGCGTGACCGCGGTGCAGCGCGCCGACGACGACAATGCGCGCGCAGCGCGTTAACGTGCGCGGCCCTATCCTTGTCCCCACTCGTTCCCGAGAGATACCGATGACCTCTTCCGCCCCCTCCAAACTCGCCCAGTTGCGCGAGTTGTCCGTGGTCGTGGCCGATACCGGCGACTATGACGCGATCAAGCGGCTCAAGCCGGTGGACTGCACCACCAACCCGACCCTGGTGAAGAAGGCGCTGGACCTGCCGGTCTATGCCGACCTGATCGACGAGGCGCTGGCCTGGGCGCGCGGCCAGGACGGCGACCACGCCGCTCTGGTCGACGAGATCGCCGACCGCCTGACCATCGGCGTCGGCGCCAAGCTCAGCGCGCTGGTGCCCGGCCGCGTGTCCACCGAGGTGGACGCCGACCTGGCCCACGACACCGCCGCCACCATCGCCAAGGCGCACAAGTTCATCGCCATGTACGCCGAGCGCGGCATCCCCAAGGACCGCATCCTGATCAAGGTCGCCGCGACCTGGGAAGGCATCGAGGCGGCGCGGCAGCTGCAGCAGGACGGCATCGACTGCAACCTGACCCTGATCTTCAACCGCACCCAGGCCCTGGCCTGCGCCGAGGCCGGCGTGTTCCTGATCTCGCCGTTCGTCGGCCGCATCCTCGACTGGTACGTGGCCAAGGGCCAGACCCCGGCGACCATCGACGAGGACCCGGGCGTGCAGTTCGTGCGCGGCGTGTACGACGAGTTCAAGCGCCGCGGTTCGCAGACCGTGGTCATGGGCGCCTCGTTCCGTTCCACCGCGCAGATCGAGGCGCTGGCCGGCTGCGACCGCCTGACCATCTCGCCGGACCTGCTGGAGAAGCTCGACGCCGACCACGGCCCGCTGCCGCGCAAGCTCTCGCCCGGCCAGGCCGACGACGCCAAGATCGAGCCGATCGACGCCAAGCGCTTCGCCGCCGACCTGGCCGCCGACCCGATGGCCACCGAAAAGCTGACCGGCGGCATCGACACCTTCGCCAAGGACCTGCAGACCCTGCGCGACACGATCCGGAAGAAGCTGATCGGCTGAGTGTTGCCTGCACCCCAAGCGCGGTGATGCTGCGCTTGGGGTGCCGGGAATGGGGAAACGGGAATGGGGAATTGGCCAAGCGGGTGCGCCTCTCGCCGCCGTTTTCCCGCCCGATCAGATGTCGTCGCTACAGGCGCTTGCGCTGCGCGATGCGCACCAACCACGAACGCCAAAACAGGCGCAGCCACAACGCGTATCACCCATGGCGCTTTCGACGCCGCGTTGGCGCGGCCGCAACTTTTCCCAGGCTATGCTGCGCGCCCGAGTGCAGAGGCAAGGCAATGGCGACGATCGCAGTGGTGATGGTGGACGGCGTGGCGGACTGGGAGATCGGCACCATCCTGCCGGCGGCGCGGGCCTGGTTCAGCGACACGATCCAGATCGCCAGCATCGACGGCAAGCCCATCACCTCGATCGGCGGACTCGAGCTGCATCCCACCCATGCGCTGTCGGACCTGGCGCCGCTGGACGCCGACCTGTGGCTGCTGCCCGGCAGCGACCGCTGGCAGGCCGGCGAGATTCCCGGGCTGAGCGCGTTGCTGCAGCAGCGACTGGAGGTCGGCCGCGGCGTCGCGGCGATCTGCGGCGCGACCCTGGCGCTGGCCTACGCCGGCCTGCTCGATAGCCGTCCGCATACCAGCAACTCCGAAGCCTTCCTGCGCGAGCACGCCGGTGTCTATGCCGGTAACGCGCATTACCAGGAACGCCGGGTGGTCAGCGCCGGCGGCCTGATCACCGCACCGGGCACCAGCCCGGTCAGCTTCGCCGAGGCATGCCTGCGCCTGCTGCACCCCGAACGCGAGGAGCAGATCGCGCAGATGCGGCAGATGTTCGCGGCCGAGTTCGTCTAGCGCGACCAGTGCCACCTGTCATGCAGACGGCGGCGGCACGCCATGACTACACTTGTCGCCACACCCTGCAACCCACCATCGGCGGCAGCCCGCGGCGTCGCGGTCGATCCGCGGCGGGCGTGACGTAACGGCGGTCACGCACGCCAGCGCGCCGGCAGGGTGCTTCCACGGCCTGGACAGGAGAGAGTGCATGCGCGGATGGATGGTGCGTTGGTTGTTTTCGCTGGCGCTGGCCGCCGCCAGTGCCACCGGCATGGCCGCCACGCCGGCACCGACCCGGGTCGCGATCCTGGGCGTGGAGCACGCGGCGCAACTGGTCTCCGAACGCGACCAGCCGGGCGTGCTCGCGGCGTTCCTGGAACAACTCGCGCCGGACGCTATCTGTATCGAACGACCACCGGAGCAGGCGGCGCGCGGCGACTACTACGAATACACCTACGAGGTGCAGGGCGTGATCCTGCCGTACGCTGCGACGCATCCCGTCGCCCTCTGTCCGATCGACTGGATGCCGCCGGTGGAGGACGCCAGACTGGGCTTCGGCATGGATCTGGACACGCCGTTGGAACTGCGCCGCGAGCAGGGGTTCCAGGGCTTCCTGTCGTTCCCCGACAAGGCCGCATTGCAGCGCGATTTCTTCGCGGCGGATGTGGCCGAGAACGTGGCCGCGGTGCGGAAGTGGGCGCAAACCCCGGCGCCGCGCGCCGACCAGGACCTGCCGCGACGCCTGTACCTGTACCGCACCTTCCTGCAGGCCCAGCGCATCCGCGCCGCGGCACTGGCGCACCCGGGCAAGACCGTGCTGGTCGTGGTGGGCTATTTCCACAAACCGGACCTGGAGGCGATCCTCGCGCACGACCCGGCGATCGCGCTGGTGCAGCCGTCGACGCTGGGGCGCCCCACTGCGGACGCGGTCGCGCGCGCCACCACCGCGACGCAGCGCGCCGCGATCCTCGCCTTCAACCTGCTCGGCACCCAGGCCGAGACCGGCAACGTCGATTGGGCGTGGATGGGCCGCGTCCTGGATGCCTACGCCGCCGACGCACCTGCCGCCGAAACGGCGCTGTTGCAGACCCGCCTGGCCCTGCTGAGCGGCCGCATCGCACCGGCCGAAGCGCGGCGGCGCTACGCACGGCTCGTCGAGGACACGCCGGTCGAACTGGCGTTCGGCTGGACCGGCGTGCAGGACCGCACCCGCGTGGATTCGTTCTTCGATCCCTTCGGCAACCTGACGGTGCGCCAGCGCGCGACGCTGGAACTGGCGCGGACCGACTACGCGCTCGGCCGCAGCCGCGACGGCGATGCGGCGATCGCACGGCTCAAGGCCGAGCTGTCGCCACGCAAGGCGCTGCAACTGTCCGGCTATGCGGCGCGGCTGCGGTCCGCCGCCGCGAGCACGCGCGATCCGCGTGCCGCGGAGTAACGGGCTCGCGGCGAGACGTCACCCACGGTCGCCGTGACCCTCGATGGCGACAGCATCCTGCGCACACCACGCGCAGATGCGCTGGCTCAGGCCTCCAGCCCGATCGGACAACTCACCCCGGTGCCGCCCAGGCCGCAGTAGCCGCCCGGGTTCTTGGCCAGATACTGCTGATGCTCGTCCTCGGCGTAGTAGAACGGCGGCGCCGGGAAGCGGATCTCGGTGGTGATGGGGCCGTAGCCGGCGGCGTCCAGGCGCTGCTGGTAGGCGTCGCGGCTGGCCAGCGCGGCCTCGTACTGCGCCTGGGTGGTGCAGTAGATCGCCGAGCGGTACTGGGTGCCGGTGTCGTTGCCCTGACGCATGCCCTGGGTCGGGTCGTGGCTTTCCCAGAAGGTCTGCAGCAACTGCTCGAAGCGCACGGCCTGCGGGTCGAACGCCACCAGCACCGCCTCGGTGTGGCCGGTCTGACCGGAGCACACTTCGCGATAGGTGGCATTGGGCGTCTCGCCGCCGGCATAGCCGACCGCCGTGCTGAACACGCCGGGCAGCGACCAGAACTTGCGTTCGGCGCCCCAGAAGCAGCCCAGGCCGAACTGCACCTGCTCCAGGCCGGCGAAGGCATCGCGCAAGGGGTGGCCATTGACGAAGTGACGGTTGTGCAGCGGCAGCGGCTGCGCGCGTCCCGGCAGGCTCTCGCCCGGGCGCGGCAGGCGCTGCTTGAAGGCACCGATTCCCAACATGGCATGGACTCCTGGCAGCGACGGCGATGTCGTGTGGATGGCGCTGCCGGAGTCCGCTTTCAAGTGCGCCCGACCACCGCGGCGGCGGTGACAGGCGCGACGTTCACTTCGCTGCGGCGCTGGCCGTGGCGGCGGCGACCGGTTCCGGCATCGCCGAGCTGTGGTGGTTGATGATCAGCCAGCGCCCGTCGCGCTTTTCGTAGACGAAGGTGTAGCGCGCCTGCACCTGGCGGGTGCTGCCGTCGGGATTGTTCAGGGTGAAGGTGTAGACGCCGGCGTCGACCGCGCTGTCGTCGTCGAGCAGCCGCACCTGACGGTAGTTGATGGCGCCGCGCGGCTTGGCGGCGAGGAAGTGGCTGAAGTAGTCCTCGATCTCGGCGCGGCTGGCGCGGACCTGGTTGGACACCGTGGGCAGCAGCACGCCGTCGCGGGCGTACAGGTCGGCCACGCGCTGCGGATTGCCGGTGGCCAGCGCCGCGTTCCAGCGGTCGAACAGGCCGGCGATCTCGCGTTCGGCGCTGCTGGCCGGTGTCGCCGGCTGGCCGTCGTAGTGCATCGCCGGCACGGCCAGCGCGGTGGAGGTGGTGGTCAGGCCCAGTGCCAGGGCGAACAGGATGCGACGCATGGGAAGTCTCCGTGTGCTGAGGGGATGCCGTCTCGGGGCGAAGCGAGTATCGGCAGCGGCGGCTTGCGCAACATCCGCCGGGCGGCATATCCTCGAATATGCCGTTCGGCATATCGGAGACGCGCCCGTGCCCCCTCCCTCCAATGCAGGCCAGTGGCGTGAGGCACTGCGCCGCGACGCCGCCGACGCCGCGCGCTGGCAAGCCGTGGCCGCCGCCGCGGCGGCGCTGCGCGAGGCCGGCGATGCCGCGCAGGCCGCTGCGCACGCACTCGTGCCAGCCAGTGCCCTGGTGGCGGCCCCGCACGCCGCGGTGCTGGCGGTACGCGGCGCCCACTGTCTGGTGCTGGCCAGCCAGGGCGATGCGTTGCCGCCGGGCGCCAGCGTCGCCGTCGAGGCGCCAGCGCATGCGTGGCGCCTGCGCGGCAATCCCGCCAACGAGGCCGGCGAACTGTGCCTGCCGATCGCCGCGCTGGGCGTGCCGCTGGGCATGCTGTGCCTGGGCTGGGACGCCCGCACCGTCCCGGCGCCGGAAGACGTGCAGGCCCTGTCCGCGATCGCCGCGCTGCTGGCACCGCTGGCGGCCGAACCGCCGCGTGCGCCGCGGCGACGCAAACCGGCGCATGCCGACCGCCTGGCCGTGCTCAGCGCGCGCGAGCGGCAGGTGCTGGCGCTGCTCTCGCGCGGCCTCACCAATGCCGCGCTCGGCGCCGAACTCGGCATCAGCGCCGGCACCGCCAAGGTCCACGTCGAGCGCATCCTGCACAAGCTGCAGGTGGCCGACCGCACCCAGGCCGCGGTGGTCGCGGTGCAGGCGGGGGTGGCGCTGTGAGGGCGCTGGCGCGGCGCTGGAACGACTGGCCGCTGACCCGCAAGAGCCTGGCGCTGGTGGCGTTGCCGCTGTTGCTGCTGGTGGCGGCGCTGGTGGCGATCTACAGCGTGGAGCGGCAGAACATCGCCGCCGAGAACGACGTGCGCCGCACCCTGCAGTTGCTCAGCGACCTGCATGAAGCGCATGCGCTGCTGGCAGAGACCGCCGCCGGCGTGCGCGGCTACCGGCTGGTGCGCCAGGACGCGTTCCTGACCCCGTACCGCGACGCCGAGCCACGGCTGAAGACCGTGGTGCAGCGCCTGTCGCAGCGCATCACCGATCCACTGCAGGCGCAACGCTTCGCCCGCATCCAGCCGCTGTTCGAGGAGAAGATGCAGGGCTGGCGACGGCTGCTGGCGCCGGACCTGAGCCGCGAGGAAGAGATCCGCCAACTGCGCGAGGGCAAGGTCACCCTCGACATCCTGCGTGCGGAACTGCGCGAGCTGCGCAACTACGAGACCGCGCAGTTGCAGGTGCGCACCGCCAAGGCGCAGGCGCTGCGCCAGCGCAATCTGCTGATCACCCTGTGCGCGGCGATGCTGGGCGGACTCGGTGCGGTGCTCGCGGTGGCCTGGTTCGCCTCGTCGCTGTCGCGACGCCTGCGCCAGCTCTCGGCCAATGCCGACCGCCTCGGCGACGGCCGGCCGCTGGCGCCACAGCCACCGGCCGGCGACGAACTGGGCCAGGTCGCGCAACGCCTGCAGCAGGCCAGCACCCTGCTCGCCGCGCGCGCCGAGGAAGCGCAGTCGGCGCGCCGCGAGGCCGAGAGCGCCAACCGCGCCAAGACCGAATTCCTCTCGCGCAGCAGCCACGAACTGCGCACCCCGCTCAACGCCATCCTCGGCTATGCGCAGGTGCTGGAGATGGACCTGCCGGGCGCGGCGCAGCGCGACCACCTGCAGCACATCCTCGGCGCCGGCCGACACCTGCTGGGACTGATCACCGAACTGCTGGACATCGCCCGCATCGAGGCCGATCAGCTCGACCTGAGCCCGCGCCCGGTGCCGGTGCATGCCGCACTGGAAGAGGCGATGGGCCTGGTCGCGCCGGAAGCGCAGGCGCGCGGCATCGTGCTGCGGCCACCGCAGCTGCCGCCGGAGTGGACCGTGCGCGCTGACCCGCAGCGGCTGCGCCAGGTGCTGATCAACCTGCTGTCCAACGCGATCAAGTTCAACCGCCCGGGCGGCGCGGTGTGGGTGAGCGCCGTGCCCGAAGGCCAGTCCCTGGCGCTGGCCGTGCACGACCAGGGTCACGGCCTGACGCCGGCGCAGGTGGAACGATTGTTCACGCCGTTCGAGCGGCTCGGCGCCGAGCGCTCGGCGATCGAGGGCACCGGCCTGGGTCTGGCGCTGAGCAAGCGCCTGACCGAGGCGATGGGCGGGCGCATCGCCGTGGACAGCGGCGCGGACGGATCGCGCTTCACCATCGCGCTGCCGCTGGACCGCCCACAGGCAGCGGCACTGCCTGACCCCGCCGTGATGGCGACGACGGCGAGCGGGATCCAGCGCCAGTTGCTGAGCGTGGAGGACAACCCGTCCAACCAGGCGCTGATCCGCACCCTGGTCGAGCGCCGCCCGCACTGGCGCCTGCACGAGGCCGCCAGCCTGGCGCAGGCGCACGCGCATCTGCAGCAGGCCACGCCCGACCTGATCCTGCTCGACCTGCACCTGAGCGACGGCAACGGCGAGGACCTGCTGCAGGCGCTGCGCGCGCAGCCGCACACCGCAGCGATCCCGGTGGTGGTGATCAGCGCCGATGCCACCGCGACCACGCTGGCGCGCGTGCAGGGCGAGCCGGTGCGTGCCTACCTGACCAAGCCGCTGGACGTGGCCGACTTCTTCTCCGTTCTGGACCGACACCTCGCATGACCCGCAACGATGTCCTCGCCACGCGCATCCTGATCGTCGACGACGAACCGGCCAACGTCCGCCTGTTGGAGGAACTGCTGCAGCGCGAAGGCTTCCGCCAGGTGGTGGCGACCACCGACCCGCAGCGGGTGCTGGGCCTGGTCGCGGCGTTCGCGCCGGACCTGATCCTGCTCGACCTGATGATGCCGGAGCTGGACGGCTACGCGATCCTGGAACAGCTGGCGCGCCTGGCCGGCCCGTCCACCTTCCTGCCGGTGATCGTGCTCACCGCCGACCCCAGCCGCAGCGCCCGCCACCGCGCCCTCGGCCTGGGCGCCAAGGATTTCCTGACCAAGCCGCTGGACACCTTCGAAGTCGCCCTGCGCGTCTGGAACGTGGCCGAGACCGTGGTGCTGTTCAAACGCCTGCGCGCGCTGGCCGTGGCGGATGCCGCGCCGCCGGGATGGCTGACGGCCGGGATTGGGGATTAGGGATTGGGGATTCGCAACGGCAGCCCCCCGCTTTTGCCAATCCCCAATCCCGACTCCCCAATC
>NZ_NMPP01000059.1:0-76676 GCF_009192885.1 Xanthomonas sp. LMG 12462
CGCCGGCGGCGAGCGCGTCGTCGCCTTCGACGTAGGCGCCGGCATCGCTGTTGCCGGCGCTGGCCTGCAGGTACTTGCCGGCCTCCTGCAGCTGCGCCACGTTGACCGCGTCGGTGGCTTCGGTGCCGGCGGCGACGCTGGTGATCTGCCGGGTCAGGCCGTTGCCGACATCGCCGACCGACACGCTGTTGTCGCGCGCGGCGTAGGAATGCGCGCCGAGCGCGACCGCATTGGTCGGCGCCTGGTTGCGCGCATCGTCCAGCCAGGTGCTGACCCGCGCGCCGTAGCCGATCGCGGTGGCATCGCTGCCGTTGGCCTGGCTGTCGGTGCCGAGCGCGGTGCCGTTGTTGTTGTAGATCGACGTCACCGCACGTGCGCCCAGCGCGACGCTGTCGGGGTTCCAGGCGGTGGCCTTGTAGCCCAGCGCGATGCCGCTGTCGCCGGCGGCCAGCGCATAGCTGCCCAACGACACCGTGCGCGGCGCGAACGAACCGGCGCTGTGGCCGATGGCGACCGAATCGACGTTGCCCGGAAGGTTCGGGAACACGTTGGCGTTGTAGCCCAGCGCGATCGCGTAGTCGGACTGGCTCTGCGCGCCGGCGCCCAGGGCGATGCCGCCGACGCCGGTGGCGGCGGCGATGCCCACGCTGTTGCCGGCGCTGGCCGCGGCGGTGCTGACGCCGCCCACGGCGACGCTGTCGGTGCCGCTGGCCAGCGCGTTCATGCCCATCGCCACCGCACTGGTGGCGGTGGCGCGCGCGCCGATGCCCATCGCGGTGGCGTAGTCGCCTGCGGCGCGAGCGCTGTAGCCCACCGCCGTGCCCAGGTCGCCGGCCACTTCGGACAGGCCGCCGACCGCGGTGGCGCCATCCTTGAAGGTCTGCGCGTGATAGCCCAGCGCGGTGCTCTGCACACCGCCGGCCGAGGTGCCGGTGCCGACCGCGGTGGTCAGCGGATCCAGCGCCTGCGCGCCGCCGCCGACCGCGGTGGCGGCCACGCCCAGGGCCTGGGTGGTCTGCTCGCGGCTGCCGACGATGAAGCCGTTCTCGTCGTACTCGTACACCGTCGCGGTGCTACCGATGGCCGTGGCCGAGGTGCCGACCGCCGTGGCATCGGTACCGACCGCACTGGCGTGGGCGCCGCTGGCGACCGCGCCGCTGCCCAGCGCCGAGGCGCCGAGGCCGGCGGCGGTGCTGGTGGACCCCACGGCGGTGGTGTAGTCGCCATCGGCCAGCGCATCGGCGCCGGCGGCGGTGGCCTGCTGGCCCTGCGCCAGCGCGGTGCCGTCGCCGCTGCCGGCGAACAGCCGCGCGGTGCCGTCGGCCACCTGCTTGACCGCGTCGAGCTGGTCCAGGTTCACCGCATCGGTGCCTTCGGTGCCGGCGGCGACGTTGGCGATCTGCCGCTCCTTGCCGGCGCTGCCCACCGAGACGGTGTCGGCGCGATCGGCGACCGATCCCTGGCCGAGCGCGACGCTGCCGCTGGCCGCGGCCTTGGCGCCGTAGCCCAGCGCGGTGGAATCGTCGGCCTGCGCCCAGGACGCGGCGCCGAACGCGGCGCTGGACGCGCCATCGGCCGAACTGAGCCAGCCGACCGAGGTGGAGAACGCACCGTTGGCCCAGGCACCGGCGCCGAATGCGCTGCCGCCCTCGCCCTGCGCCTCGGTGGTGAACAGGCCGAGCACGCTGCCGCCGACCGCGGTGCTGGACGCCCCGCTGGCCAGGCTCGAATAGCCCAGCGCCACGGCATTGCCGCCGCTGGCGTTGGCGCCGTAGCCGACCGCGGAAGCGAAATCGCCGCCGGCCTGGCTGAAGCCGCCGTTGGCGGTCGCGGCCAGCCCGGTGGCGGCAGCGGAGAAACCGGTGGCGGTGCTCTGCAGGCCGTCGGCGCGTGCCGCCGTGCCCAGTGCGGTGGAGAACGCGCCATTGGCCTGCGCGCCGGCGCCGAACGCGCTGGCGCCCTGCTCGGCCGCGGTGGTGGTGCCTTCCAGCAACACCTCGCCGTTCTCGTCGACGATCGACAACGCGCCGCCGACCGCCGTTGCCGAGGCGCCGACGGCGGTGGCGTTGCTGCCGACCGCGGTGGCGTTGCCGCCGAGCGTGGTGGCGCCGCTGCCCAGCGCGCTGGCGCCGTTGCCGATGGCGTTGGCGCCTTCGCCAGCGGCGATCGCATTGGCGCCCTCGACGTAGGCGCCGGCATCGCTGGCGTCGCTGCCGCTGGACTGGAAATACTTGGCGGTGGTGTCGGCGGTCTGCCTGACCGCGTCGAGCTGGGCCACGTTGACCGCATCGGTGGCCTCGGTGCCGGCGGCCACGTGGGTGATCTGGCGCTCGCCGCCGGCCTTGCCGACCGAGACGCTGTCGTCGCGGTCGGCCACCGCGTCGGCGCCCAGCGCCACGCTGTTGCGGCCCTGCGCGACGGCGCTGTTGCCCAGCGCGGTGCTGTTGAAGCCGCTGGCGCTGGAGAAGCCGCCGACCGCGGTGGCGTAGTCGCCGGTCGCGTCGGCCGCCACGCCGACCGCGGCGCTGGCCGCGCCGGAGGCGATGCTCTCGGCGCCGAGCGCGGTCGCGCCGTCGCCACTGGCGGTGCTGTAGTAGCCGAGCGCGCTGGCCTCCACGCCGCTGGCGTCGCTGAGGGTGCCGCTGGCCACGCTGCCGTCGCCGCTGGCGTTGCTGGCCGCGCCGGTCGCGGTGCTCTGCGCGCCGCTGGCGTTGCTCTCGGCACCGACCGCGGTGGCGTAGTCGCCGCTGGCGCTGGCGTTGTCGCCGATCTGCAGGGCCTGCGCCTGGGCGCTGGTGGGCAGGACGCCGGCACCCAGCGCCAGCGCGATCGCGCCGGCCAGGGCCAGGCCGTGTGCGCGTGCGGCGCGGCGGTCGCGGACGACGGCCCCGCGCGCATCGCCGCTGGCCAGTTCCGATGCCACGACCCACATCCCCAGTGCGTTGTTCCAGACCTTGCGATAAATCCGATTCATCGACGACTGCTCCTCAATTCGGCTGGTTTTTGGTCAAAAAGCCACCCTCGCCCGGCGTTCCGGCCGGCCGACCCCCTGTCGGTTTTTTGGTGCCGCACGTCCCTTAGCGGGACGCGAGAGGCTCACGCCTGTCGCTGCTCGGAGCTGTAGATGAACCGAGGTGGAATGCGGAACTGACCCGAGTGTTAACTCGGCCTCTCGAGTACGTCAAGTTTTTGACTTAATGCGACACGCGCCGTGACACAGACCGCGAATTCAGCCTGATTTCGTTAAAGTTTCGATAAATATCAATGAAAACAACCAGCTCGCGCCAATTTTTCGGCACATACCTTGCCAGCCTTGACACCCCGCGCTTCGGGCGATTTCGTTTCCTGTCAAGGACTTGACGCAACCGGGTGGTAGAGGCGCAAAAGCGCGCCCAGGCATGCCGGGTGACGGCTCCAGACGGCTGCGCATGGCGCCGACTGCGCGAAATGGGGCGAGCGGTCGCGCGGCGGAGCGACCTTGTGCAGGACGACGGGCGGGTGCTGCCGGGCTGTCGCTACACGGCGAAGAGCACCACGCGCGGGAGGACGCACCATTCGCTTGCAAGCGGTGGCGGATGGCGCAGGCACACGCACGCTGCAGCGATGACGGCACCGCGCAAGGCGCACCGCACCGCGATATCCCGCAGGAACGGCTTCAGCCGCGACAGCGCACGGTCAGCTCATGCAGGCGGGATGCGCCGAGGAAACGCACTCGACACACAGGAAATCGACGGCATCGGCCGTCAAACCGCCAGTTCGGCCGGCCTGGATGCGGTCCTGCGTCGGGACTGAAGTCCCTCCCACATGGGACACTGCGACGCGCGATTCGGCGCATGCGCCACGCCACCAATCCCGGCAGTGCATTCTGCATCCCACGGCGATGGCAGCGCGGCACAGACCCGAGCAACGCAGCCGGCAGCGCCGCCCCGAACATCGCGGCTACAGGCACTGCCGACGGCGCCCTGGCAAGGGCCAGCGCCAGCACGCGATCAGGTCGCCGAACACGTTACCGTCGGAAGCCCACCAGGCAGGCGCGTCGCCATCGCGGCGAGCGCGCCAGGGGCGGGCTTCAGCCCACCCACACCCGCGCATTGCGGAACATGCGCAGCCACGGCGCCTCGTCCGGCCACTCGGCCGGATGCCAGCTGAGGTTGAGCGAGCGCAGGGTGCGTTCCGGGTGCGGCATCAGGATCGTCACCCGGCCGTCGTCGCTGGTCAGGCCGGTGATGCCGTCGGGCGAGCCGTTCGGGTTCAGCGGGTACTGCGTGGCGACGGCGCCATGGCCATCGACGAAGCGCAGCGCCACGCGCGCGGCGGCCTGGTCCACGGCAGTGTCGAACTCGGCACGGCCTTCGCCATGCGCCACCGCCACCGGGATCCGCGAGCCGGCCATGCCGCGCAGGAAGATCGACGGCGATTCCACCACTTCCAGCAGGCTGGTGCGCGCCTCGAACTGCTCGCTGCGGTTGCGCAGAAAGCGCGGCCAGTGCTCGGCACCGGGAATGATGTCCTTGAGCTGGCTGAGCATCTGGCAGCCGTTGCACACGCCCAGGGCGAAGGTATCCGGACGCGCGAAGAACGCGGCGAAGGCATCGCGCAACGCCGGCCGCTCCAGGATCGAGGTGGCCCAGCCGCGGCCGGCACCGAGCACGTCGCCGTAGCTGAAGCCGCCGCAGGCGGCCAGGCCGACGAAGTCGGCCAGGTCCACGCGGCCGGCGATCAGGTCGCTCATGTGCACGTCGAAGGCGCGGAAGCCGGCGCGTTCGAACGCATTGGCCATCTCGATCTGGCCGTTGACGCCCTGCTCGCGCAGGATCGCCACCTTCGGCCGCTGGCCGCTGGCGACGAACGGCGCGGCGACGTCCTCGGCCGGGTCGAAGGCCAGTTTCGGCTTCAGCCCGGGCGCGGCGAAATCGCGCGCCAGCGCGCGTTCCTCGGCGGCGCTGTCGGGGTTGTCGCGCAGCGTCTGCATGGCGTGGGTCACCGACCACCAGGCATCGAACAACTCGTCCCAACGCCATTCGGCCAGGGTCTTGCCGCCCAGGCCCACGCGTACCGCCGCAGCGGTGCTGGGGCGGGCGATGCGCTGCGCACACTCGGTCAGCGCATGGCGCTCGACCAGGTCGGCGAACGCCGCGCGGTCTTCGCGCGCGACCTGCACCACCGCGCCCAGTTCCTCGTTGAACAGGCTGCGGAACGGATCGTCGCCCCAGGCATCGAGGGTGATGTCCAGGCCCTGCCGCGAGGCGAACGCCATTTCGCACAGCGCGGCGAACGCGCCGCCATCGCTGCGGTCGTGATACGCCAGCAGCAGGCCGGCCTCGCGCGCATCGCGGATCAGCTCGAAGAACGCACGCAGCCGCTGCGGATCGTCCAGGTCCGGCACCGCCCCGCCGAACGCCGGCAGCGCACCGTCGCCATGCACCTGCGCCAGCACCGAACCGCCCAGGCGCTGTTTGCCGCCGCCCAGCCCGATCAGCCACAGCTCGCTCTCGGCCTCGCGCGCCAGCAACGGCGTCAACTGCGCCCGCGCATCGGCGACCGGCGCGAAGGCGGAGACGATCAGGGAGACGGGCGAGACGCTCTTGTGCGTCTCGCCGGGACTGGAGAATGGGGAATCGGGAATCGGAGAAGCGGCGGCATCGGTGGCGGACGCATCGCGCTTTTCGCCATTCCCGATTCCCGATTCCCGATTCACGGCGGTCACCGACCACTGCGCCTGCATCGACAGCGAGTCCTTGCCCACCGGGATGCTCAGGTCCAGCTGCGGGCACAGTTCCATGCCCACCGCCTTGACCGCGGCGTACAGGCGCGCGTCCTCGCCGTCGTGGTTGGCCGCGGCCATCCAGTTTGCCGACAGCTTGACCTGGTCCAGCGCCTGCACCGGCGCCGCGCACAGGTTGGTGATCGCCTCGCCCACCGCCATCCGCGCCGCCGCGGCAGCGTCGAGCAGGGCCAGCGGGGTGCGCTCGCCGATCGCCATCGCTTCGCCGGCGTGGGTGTCGAAGCCGGCCAGGGTGATCGCGCAATCGGCCAGCGGCAACTGCCAGGGACCGATCATCTGCTCGCGCGCGGTCAGGCCGCCGACGCTGCGGTCGCCGATGGTGACCAGGAAGCTCTTCGCCGCCACCGTCGGATGGGCCAACACGCGCAGCCCGGCCTCGCGCAGATCCAGCGCCTCGGTGTCCAGCTCCGGCCAGCGCGGCGCCGGCGGCTGCCGGGTGTCGCGGTGCATCTTCGGCGGCTTGCCGAAGAGGACGTCCATGGGCAGATCGATTGGATGCTGGGAATGGGGAGTGGGGAATGGGGAATGGGCAACAGCGGAGCCTGCCTGCATTTCACCATTCCCGATTCCCGATTCTCCATTCCCACCGCCGAGCACCCCGTACCCCACGACGAGCCGTTCCTCGGCGGTCGCCACGCCCACGGCGGCAAACGGGCAGCGCTCGCGTTCGCAGATCGCGGCGAATTCGGCCAGGCGCGCCTGCGGCACGCCGAGCACGTAGCGCTCCTGCGATTCGTTGCACCACAGCTGCATCGGCGACAGCGAGGGGTCGTCGCTGGGCACGCGGTCCAGGTCGATGAGGCCGCCTACGTTGGAATCGTGCAACAGTTCGGGAATGGCGTTGGACAGGCCGCCGGCGCCGACGTCGTGGAACCAGCGGATCGGGTTGTCCGCGCCCAGCGCCACGCAGCGGTCGATGACCTCCTGCACGCGCCGCTCCATCTCCGGGTTGTCGCGCTGCACGCTGGCGAAATCCAGGTCCTCGGCGCTGTCGCCGGAGGCCACCGAACTGGCCGCGCCGCCGCCCAGGCCGATCAGCATCGCCGGGCCGCCGAGCACGATCACCGCGTCGCCGGGCTGCAGCGGGATCTTCTCCGCCTGCACGCGATCGATCGCGCCCAGGCCGCCGGCCAGCATGATCGGCTTGTCGTAGGCGCGGGTCAGGTCCTGCGTCTCCGGCAGCTCGAAGCTGCGGAAATAGCCGAGCAGGTTGGGCCGGCCGAATTCGTTGTTGAACGCGGCGCCGCCGAGCGGGCCGTCCAGCATGATTTCCAGCGCCGGGGCCATGCGCGGGTTGAGCGGACGCGCGCCCTCCCACGGCTGCGGCAGGCTGGGGATGCGCAGGTGCGAGACGCTGAAGCCGGTCAGGCCGGCCTTGGGCTTGCCACCGCGACCGGTGGCGCCCTCGTCGCGGATCTCGCCGCCTGCGCCGGTGGAGGCGCCCGGGAACGGCGCGATCGCGGTCGGGTGGTTGTGGGTCTCGACCTTGATGCAGAACGCCGACGGCGTCACCGCCTCGCTGCGGTACTCGCAGCTGGCCGGATCCGGGCGATAGCGCGCGGCCGGATGCCCTTCCACCACCGCCGCGTTGTCGCTGTACGCGCTGAGCGTGTGCTGCGGGGTCTGCTGGTGGGTGTGCTTGATCATCCGGAACAGCGAGCGGTCCTGCTCCTTGCCGTCGATGGTCCAGCTGGCGTTGAAGATCTTGTGCCGGCAGTGCTCGGAATTGGCCTGCGCGAACATCATCAGTTCCACGTCGGCCGGATCGCGGCCGAGTTCGCCGAAGCGCTGGCGCAGGTAATCGATCTCGTCCTGGGCCAGGGCCAGGCCCAGCCGCGCGTTGGCCGCTTCCAGCTGGTCCAGCGGGATGCGCTCGACCTCGCCGCGCGCCGGCGCCTGGAACAGCGCCTGCGCCTGCGCGGCATCGTCCAGCAGCGACTGCGTCATCGGATCGTGCAGCAGCTTGGCCAGCGCGGCCTGGTCGGCCGGCGCCTGCGGCCAGCCGGCCAGGTCCAGGCGGGTACCGCGCTCGACCCGGCGGATCGCCAGCCCGGCACCGCGGACCAGTTCGGTGGCCTTGCTCGACCACGGCGAGCGCGTGCCCAGCCGCGGCACTACGTAGCGCGAGCAGGTGCCCGCCTCCGCCGGCGCCGGCGCGTCCTGCGCCTGCAGGATGCGGCGGGCCGCGACCAGGTCCAGTTGCCCGGCGTCGTCGCCGTCGAGGAAGTACACGTGCCAGGCGCCGACGATGCGCACGCCGGAAACGAGGGACTGCAGGCGGGTTTCGAGCCGAGCGCGACGGAACGGCGAAAGGGCGGAAGCGCCCTCGAGGACGATCATGTCCGGGGAACCGTGTGAGGAAACGGGCTGGCTATTGTAGCGGAGAGCTGGGAATGGCGATTCGGGAATAGGGAATCGGCACAGCCGGCCGCCGAGCGGGGTCGGCGCCAGCGGACGTGCTAGAGGTGGTTGGGCGACAGCGGACGCGGTGCTCCAGCGGCAAAACGCGCGGTGGCACCAACGGTGGCGCAAAGGCCGCACCGCCGACCAAGGGGGAGAGACGGGCGTTCAGCGGCCGTGGCCGCGGGAACGAGCGACGTCGCACCCATTCCCGATTCCCGTTTCCCCATTCCCGGCCGCTCAGCGGCTTCCGCCCGCCTTGGTCGCTTCCGCCGCGCGCTTGTCCAGCGCCTCGCGCATCTTGGCCGGGGGCAGGTAGCCGCCGATCTGGGTGCCGTCCGGGGCGAAGATCGCCGGGGTGCCGTTGACGCCCAGGCGCTGGCCCAGGTTGTACTGCATGGTCACCGGGTTCTTGCAGTTGGTCGCGCTCGGCACCTTGCCGTTGGCCTTGGCGTCGGTCAGCGCCTGCTTCTTGTCGGCCGCGCACCACACCGCGACCATGTCCTTGTAGTCCTGGCTGCCCAGGCCCATGCGCGGGTACGCCAGGTACTCCACGGCGATGCCCTGCTTGTTGAGTTCGCCGATCTCGCTGTGCAGCTTGCGACAGTAGCCGCATTCGATATCGGTGAACACGCTGATGGTGTACTTGGGATTGGCCGGGGCGAACACGATGCGGTCGGCACGCGGCGCCGACTCCAGCAGCTTGCGGCGGTAGCTCAGCAGGCCTTCGCTGGAGGCGAACTGCTTTTCCTGGATGTCGAACGGCTGCGCCTGGAACAGGTAGCGGCCGTCGTCGGAGACGTACAGCACCTGCCCGCCGACCACCACTTCGCGGAAGCCGGGGAACGGCGCGGCGCCGATGTAGTCGGGCTTGAAGTTGGGATCGAGCTGCAGCAGCGCCGAGCGTACGCGCTGCTCGCCCGGTGCGCCGGCAGGAGCGGCGGCGGCCGGCTTGGCAGCGGCAGCGCCGCCGGTGGGCGAAGCCGGCTGCGCGCAGGCGGAAAGAGAAGTGGCGCACAGCAGCGCAAAAAGAGCAAAACGGAGCATTGGCTATCCATGAGGGCTGCGAACCGGCTGGATTGTCGCATACCCCCTTGTCCGCTCGATGTAGACAGGCTGAGCGGGGGGCACGCCGTCGCAGCAAGGGCGCGGATCAATATTTCGCGTGCTCCGGATAGCCGCCCGCACCCGCCGGATCGCGCAGCGCCGGTGGCAACGACCAGCGCAGCAGGCCGCCATCGGTCAAGGCCCAGAGCGTGGCGCCGTCCCACGAAAACGCCAGTGCGTTCAGCGAACCGCGCGCCGGCGAGGCCAAGCGCAGCGGTGTCTGCGCGGCGGCGATCTGCCACAGCGCCAGCTGCGGCCCGGCCGCGGCGGGGGCATCGCTGCCCAGCGCCAGCAGCCGGCCGTGCGCCGAACGGGCCGCCGCCTTCAGCGCGTCGGCGCACCCCAGCAAGGCCGACAGGCGTACGCGGCCGTCGTCCATATCCAGCACGTGCATACCGACGAAGCGCGCTTCGGGCTGCGCCTTCGACGCGCCGGACGGCGCGAACTGCGGCGTCCCGGTGCCGTGGTCGGCCAGCATCAGCACGAAGCCGCTGGCGATCCAGCGACCCTGCAGCGACCCCAACGGGGTGGGCACCCACTGTGCCACGCCGGAGGCGTCGACCGGATCGGGGCGACCGAAACGCTGCGGCAACGCGAACGCGCGCAGGACACGCCCGCTGGTCGGATCGAGGGCGGCGATGCCCTGGGCATCCTCCACCCACAGCGCATGCGGGTCGCGCAGGCGCACCGGCCACAGCTGCGCATTGCCCTTCTTCGCCGCATCCATCAACGCCTGTCGCGGCGCGCCGAACACCGGCGCGAACGCCCAGGGTCCATCCGCCGCCGGTACCGCGGCGGTCGGCGCATTCAGGATGAACCGACTGCTGCCGAACGCACCGCCGCCGCTAGCGTAGCTGTGATCGAAATACACGGGGCGCTGCGCGGCGTCCAGTTCCCAGCGCGCGTAGCCATCGCTGCCCTCGCCATCGACCCGGTAGCGATGCAGGCGCCGCGAGGCGACGTCATAGGCATACAGGACGGCGGACTCGCCAGCGGCGCCGGCCAGGAACCACACGCGGCCGCCCTGCGCATCGGGCATCAGCCGCTGCGCACCGCCCTCGCCCTGCCAGACCGTTTCTGTCTGCCAGCGCGTGCCGTCGTGATGCAGCCGCCACAGCCGGGTGCTGGCGCCCGTCCCGCCCAGCACCTGCATGCTGAGCAACAGATCGCCGTCGGGCAGCGCCAGCAGATCGCGCGGGTAGCGGGCGCCGCTGTCCGCCGTGGCCAGTTCGCCGCCGAGCGCGTCCCAGGGCAGCGCGTCGAACGGCAACAGCGGCACGTCGTTGCGCGGCGGGACAAACGCGATGGCCGGCGCCGCACCGGCGCGCTGCGGCGGCAACGTCCATGCCAACGGCGACGCGGCCACACGCACCGGCTGCTGCGGCACGCTCGCGGCGAGCGCCTGGCGCACGGCCTGGAACAGCACCGCCGGCACCACGCGCTGGCTCAACCGCGACGGCTGCGACGCACCGCCCAGCGGATTGAACTGGGTGATCTGCCTGATCACGCTGTAATCCGGATTGGCGTAGTTGTCGGTGCGCTCGATGCTCAGCGCGGTGGTCGCATGCCCCATGGCCGCGGTCATGTCGAAGACGCATACCCTCAGTTCCAGACGCCCGCTCATTCCCTGGCGTTCGCTGCGCGTGGCGCAGTATTCCGCATAGCGCGTCTCGCGGAACACAGCCAGTTCGGCGCGATCCTGTGGCGCCCAATCGCTGCGCTCGCGCGCCTGTTGCAGGCGCGTGCGCGCCTCCTCCTCAGTCAGCGCGCCCTGCTCCACCGCCGCCTGCAGCATCGGCTGCGCGAAGCGCTCGGCCAGCGCCGCGCGCAGGTCCTGGCGGCGTGACAGCAGGACCCGGCCCCAATCGTCGGGCAGATACGACAGCGGCAAGGTCTCGTTGCCTTCCTGGAAGCCCCCCTGCGCCTGCACGACGCCACGTACCGCGGCCTGCACCTGGGCATAGGGCGCTGCGATCAGCAGATGCGCAGCCGTGGCCGGTTCGCGCTGCCCGCCCGGCAGCGTCCAGAACAGCAGATCCTCGTGGCGACGCACCGCCGGTGCCTGCGCCTCCAGCGCCGTGCCGGCAGCCGCGATCTGCCACGCGCTGTCGCCAGGCTCGGCCGCCGGCATGGCGGACGGCTGCACCGGCCCGGCCGCGAACGCGCTGCCGAGCGCGAGCAGCAGCAGGCCGGCACAAGCTCGTGCTGGCGCATGGGAAACGCGATGTCGCAACTCGCTCATGGACGCACTCGATGGAAGGAAAAGGATGCCATCGCCAGCGGCAGCTGCAGTTGCCGCTCAGCCACGCGGATGATGCTTGCGGTGCAGGCTCTGCAGGTGCTCGCGCGCCACCAGCGTGTAGATCTGGGTGGTGGACAGGGAACTGTGGCCGAGCAGCATCTGCAGCGCCCGCAGGTCGGCGCCGCGGTTGAGCAGATGCGTGGCAAAGCTGTGGCGCAGGCCGTGCGGGCTGATCCGCACCGGATCGATCCCGGCCACCGCCGCATAGCGCTTCACCAACACCCAGAACTGCTGGCGGGTCAGCGCGCGGCGCGCGGCGTCGATGAACAGCGGCACCACGCCATCGCTGGCCGGGACCGCCTGCCCCGCCGCCAGCGCCGGGCGGGCGCTGTCCAGATAGCGCTGCAGCCAGTGCTGCGATTCCTCGCCCAACGGCACCAGCCGCTCCTTGCTGCCCTTGCCGGTGACCCGCAGCACGCCCTGGCGCAGATTGACCGCGTTGGCCGGCAGGTTGACCAGCTCGCTGACGCGCAAGCCGGCGGCGTACATCAACTCGAGCATGGCGCGGTCGCGCAGGCCTGCCGGCGCGGTCGCGTCCGGCGCCGCCAGCAGCGCATCGATCTGGCTTTCGGCCAGTGCCTTGGGCAGCGACCGCGGCAGCCGCGGCGGCTCCAGCAGCGCGGTCGGATCGTCGCTGCGCTCGCCGCGGCGCACGCGCAGCGCGAAGAACGCGCGCAGCGACGACAGCCAGCGGGCGTTGCTGCGCGGCGAATAGCCCAGCTCGGTACGCCATGCCAGGTATTCGAACAGCGCCTGTCGATCGGCACCGGCCAACCCGCCGCCGGCACCGTCGCGCCAACGCGCGAAGCCCTCCAGGTCGCGGCGGTAGTTGTCCAGGCTCTGCCGCGCCAACCCCTGCTCGGCCCAGGCCGCATCCAGGAACTGCTGGATCGCCGCCGCATCGGCCTCGCGCAGCGGCGCGAGCCGTTGCGTCTGCTGGCGGCGTTCGGCGGGGGAATGCAGGGAGGGCATTTTGGGGATTGGAGATTCGGGAATCGGGAATCGGGAATCGGGAATCGGGAATCGGGAATCGGGAATCGGGAATCGGGAAAGCCTAGCGGCTTTACCGGGGGGCGCAAGGTCGATGTGGGCGGGACGAGCGCAGGGCTGCCCATGCCCGCGCCGCGCGCAACGCAGTCCACCGCAAAGCGTGCGACTGGCTCTAAGCTGTGCCGATGAGCGCACCGCCTCCCGCTTCCGCCCCCCGTCCACGCGCGCTGCTGCTGTGGCGACTGCTGGCACTGTTCTACGACGCCTGGCCGGTGCTGGCGCTGTGGTTCGTGGTCTCGGCGCTGTTCACCCTCGGCTACACGCTGGAAGGCCATGCGCCGCGCGAGAACATCGCACCGTTCAGCGCCCTGCAGTGGCTGCTGTGGCTGTGCTGCTGGGTGGTGGCCGGCCTGTACGCGACGCTGAGCTGGCGTCGCGGTGGCCAGACCCTGGGCATGCGCCCATGGCGGCTGCGCCTGCACGGCGCCGATGGCACCACGCCGCGTTGGGGCGCACTGTGGCGGCGTTATCTGGTCGGTACCGTGTCGTTGCTGCTGGGCGGGCTGGGGTTCTGGTGGGCGCTTTTTGATCGGGAGCGGTTGACGTGGCACGACAGGGCCAGCGGCACCCGCTTGAGCCGCCAGCCCAAGGCCAAGCCCTGACCGCAGCACATGGCCGCGCGGCAGCGCGCCAACCGCTCCTGGCACATCGAGACCGCTGCGGCGCGGCATGACCGCGCCAGCGGCACTCGCCTGACCCGGCTACCGAAAACGAAGCCCTGACTGCACTGCCTGGGCGCGCGGCGGGGTGTGACCCACGTGGCGTGCGAAGACGGCGAGCATCGTCATTACCGATCCTGGTGCTTGCGCAGCGATTCGGCCTTGCGCGAGGCGAGCTTGGCGCCGATCCACCGCTCCAGGAATCGGCCAAGCCAATAGCTCGCCCACAGCATGCACAGGAGCAACAGCAACGGCACGACGGCCTGCGGCAACCGATCCAGCAGCGGCATCAGTCCGATTGTGGCCAGCGGAAGCAAGATGGGCAGGAACGGCAGTATCTTCACCAACGACCGGACATGGCCATCGAAATGCGGATTGCTCGCCAGCCACTGGCAGCACGCCATCGTTGCCAGATACAGAACGCAGAACGCCAGCCCGGTCGTGCTCGGACGCCGCATCGCTAACTGCTGCGTTTGCGGAACAGCAACCAGGACACGGTGAGCATCACCAGCGGCGGCAAGGCGTAGGCGATGCGGTAGTCGAACTTCAGAGCGCCGGCCATGCGGCCAAAGAACAGCTGCAGCAGCCAGAACACCAGGGCGAACAGGATGCCCAGGAACAGGCGCTTGCCCATGCCGCCGCTGCGCAGCGCGCCGAACGCGAACGGGATCGCGGCGAAGCACAGCGCCAGCACGTTCAGCGGATAGAACCAGCGGCTCCAGTACTGGTCCTCGTAGTCGCGCGCGTCCAGGCCGTTGCGGCGGCGGTACTCGATGCTGGTGTGCAGGTCGCGCGCCGACAGGTTGCGCGGCTTGGCCAGGCCCGAGGCCAGCGCCGCCGCGTCCAGCTGCGATTGCCACGGCAGGCTGTCGAACTTCTCGCGCTGCACCGAGCGTTCGGCGAAGGTGTCGCGGTAGGCCTGCTTGAGCGTCCAGCCGTTGTGCCGGTGCTCGGCGATGGCGGCATGGGTCAGCGACGCCAGCCGGCCGCTCTCGTCCAGCGTGTACAGTCGCACGTCGCGCAGCTCCAGCCAGGTGCCGCCCCCGTCCTCCAGGTGCTCTTCGCCGGCCTGGGCATTGAGGAAGGTGTTGCCCTCGCGCGCCCACAGCCCGGAATAGCGCGCCATGCTCATGTCGCCGTTGTACTTGGCGTTGGCCTTGATCGCATCGGCCTGGTTCTGCGCCCATGGCGCCAGGGTCTCGCCGTTGACCACCATGACCACGGTCAGCACGGCCATGGTCGAGGCCGCGGCCAGGCTCAGCCGACGCCGCGACAGACCCAGCGCGCGCAGCGCGGTCAGTTCGGAGGTGGCCGCAAGCTGGCCCAGGCCCATCAGCACGCCGATCACCGCGCCGGTGGGGAACAGGGTGTAGGCGCGGCGCGGCACCGTGTAGGCCACGAACGCGGCGGCATGGCCCAGGCTGTAGCTGCCGGTGCCGATGACCTTGAACTCGTTGGACAGGGCCATGATCACGTCCAGGCCCAGCAGCACCGCCCAGGTCAGCAGCACCGTGCCGAGCACGGCGCGGCCCACGTACACATCGTGCAGGTTCGGACGCAGCCTCATGCCGGCTGCCTCCGCGGCCGCGACAGCCGGCCATCGCGCAGGTACATCCACACCGCCAGCGTCAGCAACGGCAGCGTCAGCCACCACAGGCCGAGCGCGCGCGGCAGCTTCTCGGTGCTCAGCCACTGGGTGCCGAGGAACATCAGGTTGGTGCCGACCAGGTAGGCCAGGAACGCCAGCATGATCCGGCCATAGCGCTGCTGCCGCGGCGAGCTGCGCGACAGCGGCAGGGTCAGCAGCGCGAAGGCCAGCGCCAGCAGCGGCGGCGCCAGGCGCGCATGCAGTTGCGCGTTGGCCTGCGGGCGCGGATCGCCGATCAGCTTGGCGGTGGGCAGCAGTTCGGGGTCATCGTCCTTGCGCGCGGCGTTGCGGTCGGGCAGCGCCACGTCGTTGCTGACGAAGCGCATCATCCGGTAGTCCAGCCCGTCGCCGGCCAGCGGCCCCTCGACCCGGTAGCCGTCCTCCAGGCGCAGGTAGCGGTCGGCCTTGCCCTCGAAGAACATGGCGCCGCGCTGCGCGGTGACCACGTCCAGGCGGCCATCCTTCTGCCGCTGCATGAACACCTTGCTGAGCTTGGTGCCGTCCCCGGACAGGGTGCTGATGTAGACGATGCCGCCATCGGACAGCGGGGTGAAGCGCCCGGCCTCCAGCCCCGCCATCAGCAGGCTGTGGTTGGCCTCGTCGATCAGCCGGTCGGAGGTGCGGTCGGCCCAGGGGCCCAGCCACAGCGAGCACATGCCGACCAGGGTCACCACCGGGATCACCAGCATCAGGATCGGCCGCAGCAGGCGCCGCGGACCCACGCCGATGGCGGTGATCACCGCCATTTCCGAGTCGCGGTACAGCCGCGCCAGCGCCAGCAGCAGGCCCAGCATCAGCGCCAGCGGCAGGATCAGCGGCAGGTACACCACGAACTGCAGGCCCAGCTGTGAAAACAACAACTTGGCCGGGATGCGGCCATCGGCGATGTTGCCCAGGATGTCCACCAGCACACCACCGACGCTGACCACCAGCAGCACGATCAGGGTGGCCGAGAAGCTCTGGACGAAATCGCGCAGCAGGTATCGATCGAGCTTCGGCATGGGGGTGGGTTGATTTAAACTCTCGGATTCGTTCGCGGCTGCCCCAGCCTATCCGACTGGGGGTAAAGAGTCCGCGATTGTACGGATTTGCCAACGGAATCTGATCAATGGCCCTGGAATTCACCCTGAACCACGACGCCCCGGCCACCGCGGCGTTCGACTGCATCGTCGTCGGCGTGTTCGCCGACAAGCGCCTGTCCCCGGCCGCCCAGGCCCTGGACGCGGCCAGCGGCGGACGCCTGACCGCGCTGGCCGAGCGCGGCGACGTCAGCGGCAAGACCGGCGCCACCGCCCTGCTCCACGACCTGCCCGGCGTGCAGGCGCCGCGCGTGCTGACGGTGGGCCTGGGCGACGCCGCCAAGTTCGGCGTGCCGCAATACCTGAAGGCGGTCGGCGACGCCGCGCGCGCCCTCAAGAGCGGGCCGGCGGCCAGCGCGCTGCTGACCCTGAGCGAGCTGGAGGTCAAGGGCCGCGACCAGGCCTGGGCGATCCGCCAGGCGGTGATCGCCAGCGACCACGCCTGCTACCGCTACACCGCCACCCTCGGCAAGAAGAAGCCCGACGACAGCGGCCTCGCCCGCCTGGCCGTGCACGGCGACGACACCACCGCGCTGGCCCAGGGCGAGGCGATCGCCGCCGGCGTGAAATTCGCCCGCGAACTGGGCAACCTGCCGCCGAACCTGTGCACCCCGGCCTACCTGGCCGAGACCGCCGCCGCCTTCGCCCGGGGCGTGGACGGCGCCGAGGCCGAGATCCTCGACGAGACGCAGATGCAGGAACTTGGCATGGGCTCGCTGATGGCGGTGGCGCGCGGCTCGGCCAACCGCCCGCGGCTGCTGGTGCTGAAGTGGCATGGCGGCGGCGACGCCCAGCCCTACGTGCTGGTCGGCAAGGGCATCACCTTCGACACCGGCGGCGTCAACCTGAAGACTCAGGGCGGCATCGAGGAGATGAAGTACGACATGTGCGGCGGCGCCAACGTCATCGGCACCTTCGTCGCCGCGGCGACCGCGCGCCTGCCGCTGAACCTGGTGGTGGTGGTGCCGGCGGTGGAGAATGCGATCGACGGCAACGCCTATCGCCCGTCGGACGTGATCACCAGCATGTCCGGCAAGACCATCGAGGTCGGCAACACCGACGCCGAGGGCCGCCTGATCCTGTGCGATGCGCTGACCTACGCCGAACGCTTCAAGCCGGCGGCGCTGATCGACGTGGCCACCCTCACCGGCGCCTGCATGGTCGCCCTCGGCCACCAGACCGCCGGCCTGATGAGCAAGCACGACGACCTGGCCGCCGAACTGCTGGCCGCCGGCGAGCACGTGTTCGACCGCGCCTGGCGCCTGCCGCTGTGGGACGAGTACCAGGGCCTGCTGGATTCCAGCTTCGCCGACGTCTACAACATCGGCGGCCGCTGGGCCGGCGCGATCACCGCCGGCTGCTTCCTGTCGCGCTTCACCGAAGGCCAGCGCTGGGCGCACCTGGACATCGCCGGCGTCGCCAGCGACGAAGGCAAGCGCGGCATGGCCACCGGCCGCCCGGTGGGCTTGCTGTCGCAGTGGTTGCTCGACCGCGTTGCGGCCGGGAATTGAGAAGCGGGAATCGGGAATCGTGAAAAGCGCATTGTCTGACTCAACCGGAGGCGGCGCACGCGCCGCTACCCGCTGTTCCCATTCCCTATTCCCCATTCCCCACTCCCAGCCCTGATGCGCGCCGACTTCTACCTGATCGCCAAGCCGCGGTTCCTCAACGAACCGCTGCGGCTGGTGTGCGAACTGGCGCGCAAGGCCAACGACGCCAACCTGTGGACGCTGGTGCTGGCGCGCGACATGGCCCAGGCCGAGGAGCTGGACGAGTTGCTGTGGGCGTTCGATGCCGACGCCTACATCCCGCACCAGATCGCCGACGCCGATGCCGACGAGGAAGAGGCGCAGGTGCTGATCGTCCCGCCCGGCGTCGACGCGCCGCAGCGACCGCTGGTGATCAACCTGCGCGATGCGCCCTACCTGGGCGCCTGCGACCGCGTCCTCGAAGTGGTGCCGGCCGACCCGTCCGCGCGCGACCCGCTGCGCGAGCGCTGGAAGCAGTACAAGGCCCAGGGCTACGCGGTCAGCAAGCACGATATGTGATGAAGCGGAGAATCGGGAATGGAGAATCGGGAATCGTTTCTCCAAGCGCCGCATTGAGGCGGCCCCTGCTCTGCGCTCCATCGATTCCCCATTCCCGATTCCCGATTCCCAGCCCATGACCACCCTCGCCTCCAGCTACGATCCCACCTCCTTCGAATCGCGTCTGTACGCGCAATGGGAAGCGTCCGGTTACTTCGCGCCGTCCGGGAAAGGCACGCCGTACACCGTGCTGCTGCCGCCGCCGAACGTGACCGGCACGCTGCACATGGGCCACGCCTTCCAGCAGACGCTGATGGATGCGCTGGTGCGCTACCACCGCATGCGCGGCTTCGACACGCTGTGGCAGGTCGGCAGCGACCACGCCGGCATCGCCACCGAGATGGTGGTGTCGCGCAACCTGACCCTGGAAGGCAAGGGCGAGACCCGCGATTCGCTGGGCCGCGACGGCTTCATCGCCAAGGTCTGGGAGTGGAAGCAGCATTCCGGCGACACCATTGAGCGGCAGATGCGCCGCCTCGGCACCTCGGCCGACTGGTCGCGCAGCACCTTCACCATGGATCCGCAGCCGTCGGCGGCGGTGATCGAGGCCTTCGTGCGCTGGCACGAACAGGGCCTGATCTACCGCGGCCAGCGCCTGGTCAACTGGGACCCGGTGCTGAAGACCGCGATCTCCGACCTGGAAGTGGAGAACGTCGAGGAAGACGGCTTCCTGTGGTCGATCGCCTACACACTGGACGACGGCGCCAGCTACGAACACGTCGAGCACGACGCCGACGGCAACGAGACCCTGCGCGAGACCCGCGACTACCTGGTGGTCGCCACCACCCGCCCGGAAACCCTGCTCGGCGATACCGCGGTGATGGTGCACCCGGAGGATGCGCGCTATGCGCACCTGATCGGCAAGACCGTGACGCTGCCGCTGACCGGCCGCCGCGTGCCGGTGATCGGCGACGACTACGTCGACCGCGCGTTCGGCACCGGCGTGGTCAAGGTGACGCCGGCGCACGACTTCAACGACTACCAGGTCGGCGTGCGGCATGGGTTGCCGATGATCAACGTTTTGGACGATTCAGCACGTATCGTCCATACCGCCCGCACCCAGTTGCGCATGAATACGCCACTGACTAGGTCGGCACCGGGCGCTCCAGACAATCTTTACTACCCCAACATCGACGATCCTGATGGCGATATCACCATGCCATCTAACTTGGCGGGCCTGGATCGCTACGACGCGCGCAAGGCGGTGCTGGCCGATCTGGAAGACCTCGGCCTGCTGGTCGAAACCAAGCCGCACAGGCTACAGGTGCCGCGTGGCGACCGCACCGGCCAAGTGATCGAGCCGTATCTGACCGACCAGTGGTTCGTGAGGATGGACGCGCTGGCCAAGCGCGGCCTGGAGCTGGTCGAGTCCGGACAGATCCAGTTCGTGCCGCCGAACTGGATCAACACCTACCGTCACTGGATGGAGAACATCCAGGACTGGTGCATCAGCCGCCAGCTGTGGTGGGGCCATCGCATTCCTGCCTGGTTCGACTACACGGGCGAAGCACACGTCGGGCGTAGCGAGGCTGAAGTGCGCGAGAAGCTCACGCACAAGATCAGCGAGTGCCAAAAGCGCATCATCCAGGCGGCGCTCGATCAGCGCACCGACGACGATGCATCGGCCGAAAAAGCGCATCTTGAGAAAATTCTAGAGAGTGGATTCACCCAGGACAGCGACGTGCTGGAGACCTGGTTCTCCTCGCAGCTGTGGCCGTTCGCGACCATGGGCTGGCCGGATCCGCAGGCGATGGCCGAGCGCGGCTTCGACCGCTACCTGCCGTCGAGCGTGCTGGTCACCGGCTTCGACATCATCTTCTTCTGGGTGGCGCGCATGATCATGGCCACCGACAGCTTCACCGGCAAGGTGCCGTTCCGCGACGTCTACATCACCGGCCTGATCCGCGACAAGGACGGCCAGAAGATGTCCAAGTCCAAGGGCAACGTGCTCGATCCGCTGGACATCATCGACGGCATCAGCATCGAGGACCTGGTCGCCAAGCGCACCACCGGGCTGATGCAGCCGCGCATGGCCGAGAAGATCGAGAAGGCCACGCGCAAGGAATTCCCCGAGGGCATCATCGCCCACGGCGCAGACGCACTGCGCTTCACCATCGCCGCGCTGGCCGGCCACGGCCGCGATATCAAGTTCGACCTGGGTCGCGCCGAGGGCTACAAGAACTTCTGCAACAAGCTGTGGAATGCCAGCCGCTTCGTGTTGATGAATACGCGCCAGGAAGATGTGGACGCAGCGACCATCACGAACGCGTCGCCACGCGCCCATGCGGCGAACCACGCGGACACCGCTTCGAATGCCGGTTCAGCCTCGCTTGCACCGGTCACCGATGCCGAGAAGTGGATCCTGCTGCGCCTGCAGGCGGTCACGGCCGAGGCGCAGGCGCAGTTCGCCGCGTACCGCTTCGACCTGCTGGCGCAGTGCCTGTACGAATTCGCCTGGAACGAGTTCTGCGACTGGTTCCTGGAACTGGCCAAGCCGGCGCTGAGCGGCGACGATGCGGCCGCCGCCGACAGCACCCGCCACACCCTGCTGCACGTGCTGGAAACCCTGCTGCGCCTGCTGCATCCGCTGACCCCGTTCCTCACCGAGGAACTGTGGCAGCAGGTGGCGCCGCGCCTGGGCATCGCCGCGCCGACCATTTCGCTGCAGCCGTACCCGGAGGCGGCGGCGATGGACGTGGCCGCCTACGCCGGCGCCGCGGCCGACGTGGAATGGCTGAAGGCGATGGTGTCGGCGCTGCGCCGCGTGCGCAGCGAACTGCAGGTGGCGCCGTCGCGGCAGGTGCCGCTGCTGCTGCAGGGTGGCCAGGCAGAAGACCGCGCGCGAATCGAACGTTTCGCCGCGCAGCTGCGCTTCCTGCTCAAGCTGGAATCCATCCAGTGGCTGGACGACGGCGCGCCGTCGCCAGCCGCGGCCACCGCGATCGTCGGCGAACTGACGCTGCTGGTGCCGCTGGAAGGCCTGGTCGACCTGGATGCCGAACGCCTGCGCCTGGACAAGGAGATCGCCCGTGTCGCGTCCGAGAAGGACAAGAGCGAGGCCAAGCTGGGCAAGTTCACCGACAAGGTGCCGCCCGCGGTGATCGAGCAGGAACGCCAGCGCCTGGCCGACTGGAGCGCGCAACTCGACGGTCTGCGCGCGCAGCGCGCCAAGCTGTAGCGCGAGCGATTGGGCCGCCTCCGCCCATCACGGCGGTGGCGGAGGCATCATCATGCAGTATCGCGCGTCTGACGAATGCGCGATGTGGGAGGGACTTCAGTCCCGACGCGCTGCACCATCAGACGGCAAGCAATACTGTCTGTCGTGGCCGAAGCCGCTCCTGAAGCGGGTCCCCGTCGTTATTGGATCCGCTCTGGAGTCGCTCCCACAGAAATTCTCGGCGAGTTGTTTGGTGCACTGGTGGAAGGACTTAGCCCAGACTGCTATCGAAGCCGGTGGCGATCTGCACTTCGCTCGTCGCGACTGAAGTCGCTCCCTCAGTTGGCTCCCACAACGCACCTGCGACGAGCGCGGCCAACGTTGAAAGCGGCTCTGCGCCCGAGCACTGGCATTCCACGCAACAAGCACACCGCCGCCCGGCCTTCCAGGCGGCGGCGTAGCGATCCCTCAGAGCTTCCCGGCGCCGGCCTTGGCCTTGACGTCCGCCGCCACCTTGTTCGCCGGCAACAGCGAATAGGTGTACGGCGGGGTCCAGCCGATGTTGTTGTTCCAGGAACAGTTCAGCGCCTGGCCGTTGAGCAGCGAGCCGAAATCGCGGTAGACGCTGCCGCCGTAGTCGGCCGCGATCTTGTCGCAGCTGCTCACGCCGCTGATGTCGAAGACGTTGTTCTCGGAGAAGATCTTCGATTCCTTGCCGACGCCGTGCGCATAGGAGAACGGATACACCGCATTGCTGGTGCTACCCACGTGGTAGTTGTTGTACAGGTGCACCTGGCCGAAGCGCACCCGCGGCGCGCGCGCGGAGATGTTCTCGAACAGGGTGTTGTGGATGGTCACCTTGAGCTTGCCGCTGTCGGTGCTGGAGGCGCTGTCGCTGGAGCCGATCAGGTTGTTCTTCTCGTGCGACTTGAACACCGAGTACGACACGGTGACGTAGTTGGCGCCTTTCTTGATGTCCAGCGCGCCGTCGTGGTGCTGCTTGGGGCGGCCGTTGGCGGTGCCGTTCTGGTCGTCGGTGCGGCGGCCGTCGGTGAAAGTCACGTGGTCCACCCACACGTTGCTGGCGCCCTCGATGGTCATGCCGTCGTATTCGGAGTTCCAGTTGCCGGCGCTGCCGTCGTTCGGATCCCACACCGGTTGCGGATCCCATGGATTCTCGATGGTCAGGTTGCGCACGATCACGTCGTTGGCCTTGACGTAGAAGTAGCCCTCGCGGATCTCGGCGTTGCTGCCGACGCCGATCAGCGTGGTCTTGGTGGGCACGTCCAGGCGCGCGCGGCTCTTCATGTCCGCGGTGGTGCTGTACGGCGTGCCTTCGCTGATGTCGATGATGCCGTTGACCTTGATGATGCGGCCGTTGCTGCCGGCACTGGCCTTCAGCGCGGCCTTCAGCTGTGCCGCGGTGCTGACGCTGTAGACGTCGGCCGCGGCGGCCTTGGAACCGCCCTTGGTGCCGCCGTTCTGCGTGGCCCAGCCGGTGCTGGCGACCTCCAGGCTGGCGTCGGCATGGGCGGCGCCGGCCAGGCCGGCCAGGCACAGGGCCAGGCCGAACGTGCGCAGCGGCGAGCGCGGCGATGAAGCGATGAGGGACTGCGTGGTCATCCTGGAAACCTCGTGAGCGTGCGTGGTTTGGACGCAGGCGCGCGCGCTCCGCAGCAGCGGAATGCACGGCGACGTCTGCGCGATCGCTGTCCCCTCGGACAACTGCGGGTCATGCCTTCGTGGGAGGCAGGCGCCGAAGAGGCGCGCACTGTAGGCAGCGCGTGGCACGTGTAAAGAGGCGTTGGAGAAACGCGCGATCCAACCGCGCAATGTGTGAACCACGTCGCACGAATCGCCTGCGCGCGCCAGGGCGACGCGGCACCATCGCTGCAGGACAACAACGCTGTCCCACCGACAGAAGGCGACATTGCGGAAGCCGCCTGCGACAGCGCAAAAACACCGAAAGCCGCAAACGGCAGGTGGCAGCCGCCGGGCCTCGCCCATCGACACGCAGCACGCAGGTGCGATTGCCACAACGAACCCTGCCGGCACCATCGCAAACCGCCTGCAGCGGCATCGCCAGGATCAGGTTGGGGGACGCATGCGGCACAGCGCCGTCGCGCCGGCCGGGAGTAGGCCGGTATCACCTACACCGGCGCTTGTGCCACCGCCTTCCGCATCCAGGCGGCAGCACTCGAACGAAACCGCACGCCGCCCGCGGCGGACGCGCAGGAGCTCAGGACATGCCGTCGAAGAACAGCTCGATCGCCATCACCAGCGCGTCCTCGCGGCCGTTCGCGGCCGGGTAGTAGCGCGGGCGGCGGCCGATCTCGTTGAAGCCTTCGCTGTGGTACAGCGCGATCGCATTGGGATTGGACGGCCGCACTTCCAGGAACACCCGGCGCGCGCCGAGATCGACGCCGTACTTGATCAGCGCACGCAGCAGCAGCCGGCCGTAGCCGCGCGACTGCCGCTCGGGCGCCACGCAGACGTTGAGGATATGCGCCTCGTCGGCGGCGACGCTGATCACGCCGTAGCCGACGATCGTGCCCTCCTCCACCAGCACCCAGCCCGGGTAACCGGCCTGCAGACAGTCGCGGAAGATGCCGCGGGTCCAGGGGAACGGATAGGCGCGGCGCTCGATCTCCATCACCGCGTCCAGGTCGGCCTCGCGCAGGGCGCGCAGCGTGGCCGGCGGCGCCGACGCCGAGCCGAGCGCGCTCATCGCGGCGCCCGCTTGCGCAGCGCGCGCAACTGCGGCCACAGCGCGCGTTTGGCCGCCGCATTGCCGCGCAGTTCGTCCAGCGGCCAGGTCGCCATCAGCGCCTGCGTGGCCGGATCGTTGGGATTGAGTCCGGAGGCGCGCAGCAGGGCGATCTGCAGGCGGTCGGGCAGGCGCAGCCCGACCCGGCGCGCCCCTGCCGCGGGCGCCGCACGCACGGAATCCGGCTGCACCGCCGGTGCCGGGGGCGCAGGTGCGCGACGCCGCTCCGGTGCGTCGCCGGCCGGCATGTCGGCGGCATGGCCGCCACGCGGCGGCGCCGATGCCGATGGCGCGCGCTGCACCGGCGTCGCCGGCTCGGTCGCCGGCGACGGGACGGGCTCGGGCTCGACCACGGCCGCGGCATCCACATACACGGTGTGGCCCAGCGCCTGCAGCCAGCCGACCTGTTCGGCCGACCACAACGGCGCATGCATGGACGCGGGCTCGCTCATGCCGCGTCCGGCACCTTGCGCCAGCGCCGCCACAGCCACAGGCACGGCCCGGACAGCGCGTACAGCACGCCGATCGCCAGCAGCGCCCGGGCCAGGTCGATGACCAGCACTGCCAGCACGATCGGCGCCAGCACCAGCATCAGGAACGGCACGCGGTCGGTGCGCGGGCCCTTCTCGCCACTGCCCTTGAAGCTCCAGAAGCGGATGCGGCTGACCATCAGCAGCGCCGCGGTCACGGTCAGGCCCAGCGCCACGTAGCGCAGCTGTTCGCCGTCCCAGCCCAGCGAGCCGTCGGCGAAGGACCACACGAAGGCCATCATCAGCCCGGCCGCGGCCGGACTGGCCAGGCCCACGAACCAGCGCTTGTCGACCGTGCCGACCTGGGTGTTGAAGCGGGCCAGGCGCAGCGCGGCGCAGGCCGCGTACAGGAACGCCGCCGACCAGCCGACCCGGCCGAGCATGCTGCCGTCGAACTTCAGCGCCGACAGCGACCAGTGGTACATCACCAGCGCCGGCGCCATGCCGAAGCTGACCAGGTCGGCCAGCGAGTCGTACTGCACGCCGAATTCGCTGCTGGTGCCGGTCAGCCGCGCCACGCGCCCGTCCAGCCCGTCCATCACCGCGGCCACGAACACCGCCACGCTGGCGTGCACGAACTGGCCGTTGGCGGCGGCGATGATGGCGTAGAAACCGGAGAACAGGCCGGCGGTGGTGAACAGGTTCGGCAGCAGGTAGATGGTGCGCGAACGGGGGGGCGGTCGGGATGGGTCCATCCCGCCAGTCTAATCGACTTGCCAGGCCCGTCGGCGGGTGCTGCAATCGGCGCTCCCGCCGCGCCCTGGAGACCGAGATGCGCGCCCTGCCCCGGTTTTGCTGCCTGCCCCTGCTCGCCGTCAGCGGCATGCTCGGCGCCACCACCCTGTACCAATGGAAGGACGCGCAGGGCGTCACCCACTATGCCGAGACCCCGCCCCCCGGCGGCAAGTACCAGGTGCGCAAGGTCGACACCCGTGGCGATGCCCCGACCGAGACGCCCGAGGCGGCCCCGGCCGAGAACGCCAAGTGCCTGACCGCGCGCAAGAACCTGGACATCCTCGACAAGCCTGGCAAGATCACCACCGACAGCGATGGCGACGGCAAGCCGGACGGAGAACTGGACGAATCCCAGCGCGGCGCGCAGAAGGCCTTGGCCGAGGCCGCGATCAAGGCCTACTGCACCCCGGCCGCCGCACCCGCCAAGTAAGCCGAACGCGCGCGGCCGGCCGCGGGCGATGCCCGCAGCGCCGGCAATGACTGGCAAAATGGGCGACCCGCCGTCTGCGAAGCCCCTCGATGCGCCTTTCCCAGTTCCACCTGCACACCACCAAGGAAACCCCGGCCGACGCCGAACTGGTCAGCCACCAGTTGATGCTGCGCGCGGGCATGATCCGCAAGCTCGCCTCCGGCCTGTACACCTGGTCGCCGCTGGGCCTGCGCGTGCTGCGCAAGGTGGAAGCGGTGGTGCGCGAGGAAATGAACCGCGCCGGCGCGGTGGAAGTGCTGTTCCCGACCATCCAGCCGCGCGAGCTGTGGGACGCCACCGGGCGCTGGAGCAAGTTCGGCGGACTGATGCTGCGCATGCAGGACCGCAAGGAACAGGACTACTGCTACAGCCCGACCGCCGAAGAGGCCGCCGCCGATTTCGCGCGGCAGGAGCTGAGCAGCTACAAGCAGTTGCCGGTCAACTTCTACCAGATCCAGACCAAGTTCCGCGACGAGATCCGCCCGCGCTTCGGGGTGATGCGCGCGCGCGAGTTCCTGATGAAGGACGCCTACTCGTTCCACATCAGCGACGAGGACCTGGCGCGCGAGTACGAGAACATGAAGGCGGCCTACACCCGCATCTTCACCCGCCTGGGGCTGCAGTTCCGCGCGGTGCAGGCCGATTCCGGCGACATCGGCGGCGACGCCTCGCAGGAGTTCCATGTGCTGGCCGCCTCCGGCGAGGATTCGCTGGCGTTCTCCACCGGCTCGGACTACGCGGCCAACGTCGAAGCCGCCGTCGCCGCGGCACCGGCCCCGCGCCCGGCTGCCTGCGAGGAGCTGCGCAAGGTCGCCACGCCCACCCAGAAGACCTGCGAGGCGGTGGCCGAGCTGCTCGGCCTGCCGCTGCAGCGCACGGTCAAGTCGGTCGCGGTGATGGCCGGCGAGACCTTCGTGCTGGCGCTGGTGCGCGGCGATCACACGGTCAACGAGATCAAGCTGGGCAAGGTCGCCGGCCTGGCCGGCTACCGCATGGCCAGCGAGGCCGAGATCCTCGCGCACCTGGGCAGCGAGCCGGGCTTCCTCGGCCCGCTGGGTCCGCGCCAGCCGATCCGCGTGGTCGCCGACCGCGACGTGGCGGCGCTGGCCGACTTCGTGGTCGGCGCCAACGAACGCGGCTTCCACCTGGCCGGGGTCAACTGGGGCCGCGACCTGCCGGAACCGGACGCCGTCGCCGACCTACGCAACGTGGTCGAGGGCGAGCGCGCCCACGACGGCGGCGAGATCCGCCTGGCCCGCGGTATCGAGGTCGGCCATGTGTTCCAGCTCGGCCGCCAGTACGCGCAGGCGCTGGACGCCACCGTGGTGGACGAGAACGGCAAGACCGTGACGCTGGCGATGGGCTGCTACGGCATCGGCATTTCCCGCATCGTCGCTGCGGCGATCGAGCAGAACCACGACGACGCCGGCATCCGCTGGCCGCAGCCGATGGCGCCGTGGACGGTGGCGGTGTGCGTGATCAATCCCAAGCGCGATGCGGCGGTCGACGCCGCCGGCGAGGCGCTGCTGGCCGAGCTGCAGCAGGCCGGACTGGACGCGGTGCTGGACGACCGCGGCCTGCGCCCCGGCGCGATGTTCGCCGATATCGAATTGATCGGCGTTCCGCACCGGGTGGTGGTCTCGGAGCGGGGCCTGGCCGCCGGCACCTTCGAATATCGCGCGCGCAGCGGCGGCGATGCCGAACACCTGGATCGAACCGCCTTGCTGGCACGCCTGCAGGCGTGACGAAAGGGGCCGGGAGGATATCCCGGCCCTTTTTCTTTACGCCGCCGTCACGCGTTATGGGGGAAACCAGGCGGGTATCGGCGCAATTGAATACGCCCGGCATGGATCCATAAGGACATATTCCAACGCCATCGCAACTGGAAATACCCGGCGCGAATAAGCCGAATATTTGTCAAGGCGATTCCGCATCATTATGATTCTGCGCTGCCAGGGAATGGCGGAAGGCCACCACCCATTTTCCGGAGTAAAGATGACCATCGATCTCAGCGGCCTGTCGGCCAAGCAATTGGGCGCGCTCATCAAGACCGCCAAGAAGCAGCAGTCCATCGTCGCCAAGCGCACTCCCATCGCCAAGGTCCGCACCCAGCTGACCCGCCTGGCCAAGAGCCACGGCTACAGCATCGAGGAAGTCTTCGGCGGCGCCCCCGCCGCGCGCGGTCGCAAGGCCGGCAAGCCGGGTCCGAAGCCGGGCCGCAAACTGGGCAAGGTTCCGCCGAAATACCGCAACCCCGCCAATGCCGCCGAAACCTGGACCGGCCGCGGCAAGCAGCCGCGCTGGCTGGCCGATCTGGTCGCCAAGGGCAAGAAGGTCGACGATTTCCTGATCGCCGGCGGCGCCGCCAAATCCGCCGCGCCGGCCAAGAAGACCGCCAAGAAGGCGGTCAAGCGCGTCGCCAAGAAGGCCAGCAAGAGCGCTGCGCCGAAGGCCTGATCCGCCACGGCAACCGCAGTCGAAACGCCGGCGCATGCCGGCGTTTTTTATTGCCGCATTCAAAGATTCTTGCGCGCCGGCACCAACAGATTGCCGAACAGCAGGCCGGCGACCAGCGCCATCACGATATTGGTCACCGTCAGCAGCGCCGATTGCCCACCGAGCACGTCCTGCTGCTGGACCAGGGTCAATAGCCCGCGCAAGCTGGCACTCCCCGGCACCAGCATGATGATGCCCGGCAACCGGACCAGCGCACCCGGCCGGTGCACGATGCGTCCGAACAGATTGCCGGCCGCGGTCAATACCATCGCCGACAGGAAGATGCCGACCGGGCTGCCCCAGGCGTCGCCGGCGAAGCGCGCGATCGCGTAGCCGGCCACCGATGCCGCCATCACGAACGGATAATCGCGCAGGCTGGCCTTGAACAGCAGGGCGAACGCGTAGGCGGCCACCAGCAGCGAGGCCCATTCCACCCAGCCGTGCTGCGGCCGCGACGCCCGCACCATCGGCTCCAGGCCCAGCAGTTGCGCCAGGGTCACCGCGATCACCGCGCCGACGGTCAGCTTGACGATGGTGGTGACCGCGCCGGCGAAGCGCGCCGTGCCCGAGACCCAGTGCTGGCTGGTGAGTTCGTTGACCGCATTGGTCAGCGCCATACCCGGCAGCAGCACGACCAGCGAGGCGATGATCACCGTATTGAGATTCAGCGGCGCCACGAAACTGGCCACCAGGGTCGCGACGAAACCGGCCAGCAACGCCGCCAGCGCGTCGTTGGCTTCCTTGGTGGCCGGGCGCTTGTCGGTGAGCTGGGTGAGCACACCGATCAGCAGGCCGATCGCGCTGGCGGTGGCGATGTCCAGCCACGGCAGGCGCCACAACCCGGCCACGCCGGCCGCGGCCAGGCCGAAGCCGAGCACCTGCATCGCCATCCAGCGCCGCCCCGGCGGCTGGTCCAGCTGGCGCAGCGCGGTGTGGCCCTGGGCCACGCTCATGCGCCCGCTGGCCACGTCGTCGGCGATGCGGTCGGCGACGCTGAGCTTGTGCAGGTCGTTGTCGCCGGGCGCCAGCCGCACCACGCGGGTGATGTCGCTGGAGCCGATCGCCTTGGTCGGGTCGCTGAAGCTGAGGATCAGCCCGGTCGGGTTGGACCAGGGTTCGCAGTCCAGGTCCAACTGCTGCGCCAGCGCCACCACCGCCGCCTCCAGCCGCTGCGCGGTGGTGCCGTAGGTGTGCAGTCGCCCGGCGATGTCGGAAACGAAGGCGATGCGCTGCGCGTAGGTCGCGTTGGCGGAGGGACTGACGGTGGGAGCGGCGGGCATGTCGGCTAGTATGGCGCGAACGCCGCGCCCGGCCACCCCGTCGCGATCACCACATTTGCAACACGGGCGAAACAGGTATGCTCGCGCACCGGACGCCCCCATGATCGAACCGCAACCGCCCAAACTCAGCCAGGACGACCGAGACCCCTCGCGGGTGCGGCTGACCGGCAGTTGGACCCTGGCCACCGCCCTGGCCTCCTCGGAAGTGCTGCGCGGCATGCCCGCCGGCACCACCGGCATCGACGCCAGCGGCATCGGCCAGCTGGATTCGGCCGGGGTGCTGCAACTGATGCGCTACGCCACCCGCAACGGCATCGCCCACGAGGCGCTGGATTTCCGCCAGGACCACCGCGCGCTGGTCTCGACCATCGAGGACGTCGCCGACGACCGCCCCAAGCGCAAGCGCGACTATGGCTTCGCCGCGGCGCTGGAACGCCTGGGCTACGCGGTGCACCGCAACGGCAAGGAAATCGTCGCCCTGGTCGGTTTCCTCGGCGAGACCCTGGTCAAGCTGCTGCGGCTGCTGCACGCGCCGCGCCGGTTCCGCCTGACCGCCACCGTGCACCACATGGAACAGGTCGGCCTGGACGCGGTGCCGCTGGTGGCGCTGCTGTCGTATCTGGTCGGCGCGGTGATCGCCTTCCTCGGCTCCACGATCCTGCGCGACTTCGGCGCCGAGATCTACGTGGTGGAACTGGTCAGCATCGCCTTCCTGCGCGAGTTCGCGGTGCTGCTGACCGCGATCGTGCTGGCCGGGCGCACCGCCAGCGCCTTCACCGCGCAGATCGGCGCGATGAAGGCGCGCGAGGAGGTCGATGCGATCCAGACCCTGGGCCTGGACCCGATGGATCTGCTGGTGATCCCGCGGCTGGTGGCGCTGCTGCTGATGCTGCCGCTGCTGACCTTCGTGGCGATGATCGCCGGCCTGGCCGGCGGCGTCACTGTGGGCGCCTTCGACCTGGGCATCCCGCCGCAGATGTATCTGGCGCGCATGCACGACACCATTCAGATCCGGCACATGCTGGTGGGCCTGTCCAAGGCGCCGATCTTCGCCATCGTGATCGGCCTGATCGGCTGCCTGGAGGGACTGCGCGTTGAAGGCACCGCGCAGTCCGTCGGTGAGCGCACCACCTCCAGCGTGGTGCAGACGATCTCGCTGGTGATCATCATCGACGCGATCGCCGCGCTGTGGTTCATGAACATGGGGTGGTGAGTTGAAGCCGGGAATCGGGAATCGAGAATCGGGAATGGGGAACGCCGGCCGCGTCAGCGACGTCGACCGGGAGCGCATGCCTTGACCATTCCCGATTCCCCACTCCCGATTCCCGACCAGGAACTGGCCATCTCCGTGCGCGGCCTGGTCAATCGCTTCGGCAGCCAGACCGTGCACGAGGAGCTGGACCTGGACGTGCGCCGCGGCGAGATCCTCGGCGTGGTCGGCGGCTCGGGCACCGGCAAGTCGGTGCTGATGCGCACCATCCTCGGCCTGCGCGAGCCCGATGCCGGCAAGATCCAGGTGCTCGGCGTGGATACCGATTCCGGGCGCCGCGCCGATCGCCTGCACGTGGAGCGCAACACCGGCGTGCTGTTCCAGGACGGCGCGCTGTTCTCCTCGCTGACCGTCGGCGAGAACGTGCAGGTGCCGCTGAAGGAGCATTTCGGCGAACTGCCCGACAGCTGGCACTACGAGCTGGCGCTGCTGAAGGTGAAGCTCGCGGGCCTGCCCGCCGACGCATTGAACAAGCTGCCCTCGCAGCTGTCCGGCGGCATGCGCAAGCGCGCCGGGCTGGCGCGTGCGCTGGCGCTGGATCCGCCGCTGCTGTTCCTGGACGAGCCCACCGCCGGGCTGGACCCGATCGGCGCGGCCGCCTTCGACCGGTTGATCCGTACCCTGCAGGAAGCGCTGGGCCTGACCGTGTTCCTCATCACCCACGATCTGGACACCTTGTACGCTATCTGCGACCGCGTGGCGGTGCTGGCCGACCGCAAGGTCATCGCCAACGCGCCGCTGGCCGAGATCGAGCAAGTGGACCATCCGTGGATCCAAGAGTATTTCCACGGCCCGCGCGCCCGCGCCGCGCGCGATGCCAAGACCGCCTGGACCGAGACCCCCTGAGCCCATGGAAACCAAAGCCAATTACGTGCTGATCGGCGCCTTCACCATCGTGGTGGGGATCGCGCTGCTGCTGTTCGGACTCTGGGCCGCCAAGTACTCCTCCGACCGCACCTGGCAGGAATACCGCGTGGTGTTCCGCGAGGCGGTGACCGGCCTGTCGGTCGGCAGCCCGGTGCAGTACAACGGCATCGCGGTGGGCTCGATCACCGAGCTGACCCTGGCGCCGAACGATCCGCGCCAGGTGGTGGCGCGGGTCCGGGTCAATTCGACCACGCCGATCAAGAGCGACACCCGCGCCAAGCTGGGCATCACCAGCCTGACCGGCCCGTCGATCATCCAACTGTCCGGCGGCACCCCGGAAGCGCCGGCGCTGACCTCGATCGACAACAGCGACGCGCCGATCATCCAGACCACGCCCTCGGCGCTGCAGAACATCACCGACACCGCCAACCGCATCGTCGAGCGCCTGGACGAGGTGCTCAGCGACCGCAACGTCGCCAGCATCACCGCCACCCTGCACAACCTGGAGACCATCAGCGGCGGCCTGGCCGACCGCGACCAGGGCATGCAGTCGCTGATCGTCAGCGCGCGCGATGCGGCGCGCAACCTGGACACCACGCTCAAGACCACCAACGGCACCATCCAGCGCCTGGACCAGAACCTGGTGCAGCAGTTGCCGCCGATCCTGGACAAGCTGGAGGACACGCTGAGCAAGCTGGATTCGGCCGCCGGCAATGCCGACAAGATCCTTGGCGAGAACCGCTCGGCGATCAACAGCTTCGCCAACGACGGCCTCGGCCAGCTCGGCCCGACCCTGACCGAACTGCGCGGCCTGATCCGCGACCTGCGCCGGGTCAGCGACCGCCTGGACAACAACCCCGCGCGCTACCTGCTCGGCCGCGACGCCCCGAAGGAGTTCAAACCCAAATGAAGCCGATGCGCGCCTTCCTCCTGCTCGCCGTGCCGGCCCTGCTGCTGGCCGGCTGTTCGCTGCCCGGCGGCAACAAGGAGCCGGTGACGATCTACGCGCCGGACGTGCGGGTCACCGCCGACCCGGCCTGGCCGCAGGTGAGCTGGCAACTGGCGCTGACCAAGCCCAGCGCCGCGCGCGTGGTCGACAGTTCGCGCATCGCGGTGCGGCCGACGCCCGACGAACTGCAGGTATATGGCGGCGTAAGTTGGGCGCAACCGGCCACCGACATGCTCGAGGACATGCTGCTGCGCGCGTTCGAGGATTCCGGGCGCATTCCGGGCGTGGCCCGGCTCGGCACCGGCATCCGCGCCGACTACAAGCTGCTGCTGGACCTGCGCCGTTTCGAATCGGACTACGCCGGGCGCGCGGTGCCGTCGGCCACCATCGAACTCAACGCCAAGCTGCTGTACAGCGCCGACCAGCGCGTGGTCGCCTCGCGCACCTTCCTGGTGACCCAGCCCGCCGCCGGCACAGCCGAATCGCAGGTGGTCGACGCCTTCGGCCAGGCCATGTCGCAACTCGGCCACGACGTGGTCGGCTGGACCCTGCAGCAGGGCCAGGCCGACGCCGCCACCGCGCTGGCGCCCAGCGTGCCACCGCCGGCCAGCCCGAAGCCGCCACGGCGCTGATGGCTCCCCTCTCCCACCGGGAGAGGGGTCGGGGGTGAGGGTGCGACGGCCGCGGAGCCGTCTTCTCCAGACACCTCCCTAGCCACCCAACCCTCATCCGCCCCTTCGGGGCACCTTCTCCCAAAGGGAGAAGGGCTCAAGGCTTCGCTCCCCTCTCCCACCGGGAGAGGGGTCGGGGGTGAGGGTGCGACGACCGCGGAGCCGTCTTCTCCAGACACCTCCCCAGCCACCCCACCCTCATCCACCCCTTCGGGGCACCTTCTCCCAAAGGGAGAAGAACTCAGGCATCACACGATCCTGCGGAAGGTCAGGTTGATCCGCTCCCCCACCGGCTTGGCCGTGCGCGGCAGCGCATGCCGGTACAGGCGTTGGGTCTCGCCCGCCATCAGCAACAGCCCGCCGGAGGTCAGTTCCAGCGCCTGGCGCAGTGCCGGCTGCTGACGATGGCGCAGCACGAAGCGACGCGTCGCCCCCAGGCTCAGCGAGGCGATCACCGGCGTCGGACCGAGTTCGCGCTCGTCGTCGCTGTGCCAGCCCATGGCGTCGCGGCCGTCGCGGTAACGGTTGGCGAGCACGCTGTTGAACGCCACTCCGGTCTCGGCCGCCAAGCGCGCGCGCAGCGGCAGCAGCGCCGCTGGCCACGGATGCGGCGCGAAGCGGGTGCCGGAATAACGGTAGCTGGCGTCGGCGTCGCCGATCCAGCAGCTCAGCCGCGGCGAATCGACCAGCTTGCCGAACAGGCGGATCCGGTGCACCTCCCACGGCACGTCCTGCAGCAACTGCGCGCACAGTGCCGCCGCCACGGCCGGGTCCAGCCACTCGGGATACCAGCGCAGATCGGCGCCAGGCAGGTCCAGTTCCATCGCGCCACGCTAGCATGTCGGCGACAACCATACGCCGGCGTGCGGAATTTGCCCCTTCACGCGCAAACCCTGAAAATGCAGGCAGCCAGAACGAGCCAACGGGAGCGGAGCAGATGACGGGAACCGAGGGCGGCGCCAATGCGCCGGAGCCAGTGGAGCGCGACGTCATGGAATACGACGTCGTCACCGTCGGCGCAGGCCCGGCCGGGTTGGCGTTCGCGATCCGGCTCAAGCAGCTCAACCCCGACATCTCGGTCTGCGTGATCGAGAAAGCCAGCACCATCGGCGCGCACATCCTGTCCGGCGCGGTGATCGAACCGGCGCCGCTGGACGCGCTGCTGCCGGGCTGGCGCGACAACCCGCCGCCGATCTGCGTGCCCGCGGCCGAGGACGAGTTCTGGTACCTGAGCAAGGACGGCGGGCACAAGTTCCCGATGGTGCCGCCGGGCATGCGCAACCACGGCAACTTCATCGTCAGCCTCGGCGCGATGTGCGCCTGGCTGGCGCCGCAGGCCGAGGCGCTGGGCGTGGAGATCTACCCGGGCTTTGCCGCCGCCGAGACCCTGCACGCCGAGGACGGCACGGTGCTGGGCGTGCGCATCGGCGACATGGGCGTGGCCAAGGACGGATCGCACAAGCCCGGCTACACCGCCGGCATCGACATCCGCGCCAAGGTCACGGTGCTGGCCGAAGGCGCGCGCGGACACCTGACCAAGCGCCTGATCGCGCGCTTCGCGCTCGACGCCGGGCACGATCCGCAGGCCTTCTCGATCGGCATCAAGGAGCTGTGGCAGCTGCCCGAGGGCCGCGTCAGCCCCGGCAAGATCGTGCACACCCTGGGCTGGCCGGCCGACAGCAAGACCTATGGCGGCAGCTTCCTGTACCACCTGGAGAACAACCAGGTGGCGCTGGGCTACGTCAGCGGCCTGGACTACCACGACCCCGAATACCGCCCTTGGGAAGCCTTCCAGCAATGGAAGAACCACCCGATGATGAAGTCGCTGCTGGATGGCGGCACCATCCTCTCGGCGGGTGCGCGCGCCATCGCCAGCGGCGGCTGGCAGTCGCTGCCGAAGGTGGAGATGCCCGGCGCGCTGCTGATCGGCGACACCGCCGGCCTGCTCAACGTGCCCAAGATCAAGGGTACCCACCAGGCGATCCGCAGCGGCATGCTCGCCGCCGAACACCTCGCCGCCGGTGCCGCGCTGGACCCGGCCGGCTTCGACGCGCGCCTGCGCAACTCCGAAGTGATGGCCGAGCTCCGTCAGGTACGCAACATCAAGCCCGGCTTCAAGAAGGGGCTGTGGTTCGGCCTGCTCAACGGCGCCTGGGAAACCCTGGTCAAGGGCGCCTCGCCGTGGACGCTGAAGGTCGGTGCCGACTGGAAGAGCCTGGACCGGCTCGGCGAGCACGAGCAACCCAAGCGCGACTACGTGCAGCGCGAGCTGGCGCCGCGCGACCGCCTGCAGGGCGTGTACTTCGCCGCCACCGAGCACGACGAGGACCAGCCGGTGCACCTGCACGTGCTGGATCCGCAGATCTGCGTGACCCGCTGCACTGAGGAATACGGCAACCCCTGCACGCGCTTCTGCCCGGCGGCGGTGTACGAGATCGTCGACGACGCGGCCGGCAAGCGCCTGCAGATCAACGCCGCCAACTGCGTGCACTGCAAGACCTGCGACATCAAGGATCCCTACGCGATCATCAACTGGGTGACGCCGGAAGGCGGCTCCGGGCCGAATTACCAGAACCTGTGAGCGCAGGCCTGCCCGCGCGCCTGAAGACCGCACTGTTCCTGACGCTGCGTGCCGGCTTCCGCGCCCTGCCGCTATCGCAGGCGCAGCGCGACCGCCTGCGCGCGCGGTTCCTGGAACGCCATGCAGACCTGGTGCCGCCACCGCCGCGCGGACAGGTGGGCGGTGGGTTCGGCGAACGCCGGCCGCGCGCGCGCGCCGACGAGCGTGCGATCGGCCATGTCTCCTCGCAGCAGGCGCCGTTGCCGACACTGCTGCCTGCCACCGTGGTGGCGTTCTACCTGCCGCAGTTCCATCCGATCCCGGAGAACGATGCCTGGTGGGGCACCGGTTTCACCGAATGGCGCAACGTCACCCGCGCGCTGCCGCAATTCGAGGGACACGTGCAGCCGCGGCTGCCGGCGGACCTGGGCTTCTACGACCTGCGCAACCCGCACAGCATGCGCCAGCAGGTGGCGCTGGCGAAGCAGTACGGCGTCGGCGCGTTCTGCTTCTACTTCTACTGGTTCGGCGGCAAGACCCTGCTGGAGACGCCGCTGCGGCAGTGGCTGGACGATCCCACGCTGGAACTGCCGTTCTGCCTGTGCTGGGCCAACGAACAATGGTCGCGGCGCTGGGACGGCCGCGGCGACGACGTGCTGATGGCGCAGGCGCACAGCGCGCAGGACGACCTGGACTTCATCGCGCACGTCGCCGACTACCTGCGCGATCCGCGCTGCCTGCGCGTGGACGGCCGGCCGATGCTGCTGGTGTACCGCCCGCACCTGCTGCCGGATCCGCAGGCCACCGCGACGCGCTGGCGCGACTGGTGCCGCGCGCACGGCATCGGCGAACTGCACCTGGCCTACGTGCAGGGCTTCGAGCGACCGGATCCGCGCGACATCGGTTTCGACGCGGCGGTCGAGTTCCCGCCGAACATGAGCAATCCGCGTTCGCTGGCGGCCGATCAGCACCTGCTCAATCCTAACTACAGCGGTGCCGTGCTGGATTGGCGCGCCCTGGCCGCGGAGATCGCCGCGCGCCCGCTGCCCGACTACCTGCTGTATCCGGGCGTCAACCCGGGTTGGGACAACGAAGCGCGCCGCCCCGGTGCCGGCCGCGTCTATCTGCATGCCTCGCCGCGCGGCTACGAGGACTGGCTGCGCACCACGATCCACACGCGGCTGCAGGGCCGCCGCGCCGAGCAGCGCCTGGTCTTCGTCAACGCCTGGAACGAATGGGCCGAAGGCGCCGTGCTGGAGCCGGACGCGCGACTGGGTCATGCCTATCTCGACGCCACCCGTCGCGCGCTTGCACCGCTGCCGGCGCGCGACACGACACCGCACGCGATCATCCACGCCTGGTATCCGCAGGTGCTGCCGGAACTGCTGGCGCAGCTCGCCGCGAGCGCCCTGCCCTGGCGCCTGCTGGTCACCACCTCGCCCGAGCAGGCCGATGCCGTGCGCACGCACCTGCACGCGTGCGCATTCCCGTTCGAGGTGATGGTGCTGGAGAACCGCGGCCGCGACATCCTGCCGTTCCTGCACGCAGCCGAGCGGCTGCTGCGCGACGGCGTGGACGTGGTGCTGAAACTGCACACCAAGCGCAGCACCCATCTGTCCAACGGCGATGCCTGGCGCAGCGAACTGCTGCAGCGCCTGACCGGCACCGACCGCGCCGCGCGCGTGCTGCAGGCCTTCGCGCAGGAACCTGCGCTCGGCCTGGTCGCGCCCGAAGGCCACCTGCTGCCGCTGGCCGACTTCTGGGGCGGCAACCGCGCGGCCGCCGACTACCTGCTGCGCCGGACCGGCCATTGCGATACGCGCCTGGAGCAGGCGCAGTTCATCTCGGGCAGCATGTTCTGGGCACGCCTGCAGGGGTTGCGGCCGCTGCTGGACAGCGGCCTGTGCCCGTCGGAATTCGAGCCGGAGCAAGGGCAACTCGACGCCACCCTGGCGCATGCGGTGGAGCGGCTGGTCGCGCCGCTGGCCGAGCGCGTCGGCTATCGCGTCACTACCGTGGCCGACCTGCTCGGCCAGCCGCCACCAGTGTCCGCCGACTACGCCTACGCGCAGCGGAGCAGCTGAGGGAAGCTGTTCCGGCGCTTACCCGCGTCGGAACGGCACCCCGGTCTTGGCGACCAGTTCGGCCTCGTCCACGCCCTCGGCGGTTTCCACCAGCACCAGGCCGCTGTCGGTGACGTCGAACACGGCCAGGTCGGTGATGATGCGGTCGACCACGCCGACGCCGGTCAACGGCAGGTCGCAGGCCGGCAGGATCTTGTGGCTGCCGTCCTTGGCCACGTGTTCCATCAGCACGACCACGCGCTTGACCCCGGCCACCAGGTCCATCGCCCCGCCCATGCCCTTGACCATCTTGCCGGGCACCATCCAGTTGGCCAGGTCGCCCTTCTCGCTGACCTGCATCGCGCCGAGAATCGCCAGGTCGATATGACCACCGCGGATCATCGCGAAGGAATCGTGGCTGCCGAAGTAGCTGGCGCCGGCGCGGGCGGTGACGGTCTGCTTGCCGGCGTTGATCAGGTCGGCGTCGACCTCGTCCTCGGTCGGGAACGGGCCGATGCCGAGCAGGCCGTTCTCCGATTGCAGCCACACGTCCACGCCCTCGGGAATGTGGTTGGCGACCAGGGTCGGCAGGCCGATGCCCAGGTTCACGTAGGCGCCGTCGGTGAGTTCGCGGGCGGCGCGCTGCGCCATGTCGTCGCGGGTCCAGGCCATGTCAGGCGTCCTTCTGGCGCAGGGTGCGCTGTTCGATGCGTTTTTCGGGATGCGGGTTGTGCACGATGCGGTCGACGTAGATGCCGGGCAGGTGCACCTGGTCCGGATCGAGGCTGCCGGTCTCCACGACATCCTCGACCTCGGCGATGCAGAACTTGCCGGCCATCGCGCAGGCCGGGTTGAAGTTGCGCGCGGTCTTGCGGAACACCAGGTTGCCGGCGGCATCGGCCTTCCATGCCTTGACCAGGGCCACGTCGGCGCGCAACGCGGTCTCCAGCACGTAGTGCTTGCCGTCGAACTCGCGGGTCTCCTTGCCCTCGGCCACCACCGTGCCGTAGCCGGTGGCGGTGAAGAACGCGGGGATGCCGGCACCGCCGGCGCGCAAGCGCTCGGCCAGGGTGCCCTGCGGATTGAATTCCAGCTCCAGTTCGCCGGCCAGGTACTGGCGTTCGAACTCCTTGTTCTCGCCGACGTAGGACGAAATCATCTTGCGGATCTGCCGCGTCGCCAGCAGCTGGCCCAGGCCGAAGCCATCGACGCCGGCGTTGTTGGAGATCACCGTGAGGCCGCCGACGCCGCTGTCGCGCAAGGCCGCGATCAGGGCCTCGGGAATACCGCACAGGCCGAACCCGCCGACCGCCAGGGTCTGTCCGTCCGCCACCACATCGGCCAGCGCCGTGGCCGCATCGGGGAAAAGCTTGCCGCGCCGCCCGCCCGCAGGGGTAGAGGTGTCGCCCATTCGTCAGCTCCGCATTGGAATGTAGACAGCTAGTTTAGCCGCTTGGGGACTGCGCCCACCGCTGCACCGCCGCAACGACCGATTAAGCGCCGTAACGTTACACTCCGGTTTCCCCCAACTAGGACCCTCTTCCATGTCGCTTCCCGCATTCAAGGCCTACGACATCCGCGGTCGCGTACCCGACGAACTGAACGAGGACTTGGCGCGTCGCATCGGCGTGGCGCTGGCGGGGCAATTGGGCAGCGGGCCGGTCGTCGTGGGCCACGACGTCCGCCTGGCCAGCCAGGGGCTGCAGGACGCGCTGTCGGCGGGCCTGCGCGCCAGCGGCCGCGAGGTCATCGACATCGGCCTGTGCGGCACCGAGGAAGTGTATTTCCAGACCGACCACCTGCAGGCCGCCGGCGGCGTGATGGTCACCGCCAGCCACAACCCGATGGACTACAACGGCATGAAGCTGGTGCGCGAGAACGCGCGCCCGATCAGCTCCGACACCGGCCTGTTCGCCATCCGCGACACCGTCGCCGCCGACACCGCGGCGGCCGCCGAGCCGACCGCCGCCGAGCACCACCGCCCGGACAAGAGCGCTTACATCGAGCACCTGCTCAGCTATGTCGACCGCGCCACGCTCAAGCCGCTGAAGCTGGTGGTCAACGCCGGCAACGGCGGCGCCGGCGCCATCGTCGACCTGCTCGCGCCGCACCTGCCGTTCGAGTTCGTGCGCGTCTTCCACGAGCCGGACGGGCACTTCCCCAACGGCATTCCCAACCCGCTGCTGCCGGAGAACCGCGCCGCCACCGCCAATGCGGTCAAGCAGCACGGCGCCGACTTCGGCATCGCCTGGGATGGCGACTTCGATCGCTGCTTCTTCTTCGACGCCGACGGCCGCTTCATCGAGGGCTACTACCTGGTGGGCCTGCTGGCGCAGGCGATCCTGGCCAAGCAACCGGGCGGCAAGGTCGTGCACGACCCGCGCCTGACCTGGAACACCATCGAACAGGTCGAAGAAGCCGGCGGCATCCCGGTGCTGTGCAAGAGCGGCCATGCCTTCATCAAGGAGAAGATGCGCAGCGAGAACGCCGTGTACGGCGGCGAAATGAGCGCGCACCACTATTTCCGCGAATTCGCCTACGCCGACTCCGGCATGATCCCGTGGCTGCTGATCGCCGAGCTGGTGTCGCAGTCCGGCCGCTCGCTGGCCGACCTGGTCGAGGCGCGCATGCAGAAGTTCCCGTGCAGCGGCGAGATCAACTTCAAGGTCGCCGACGCCAAGGCCGCCGTGGCGCGGGTGATGGAGCACTTCGCCTCGCACGCGCCGACGCTGGACTACACCGACGGCGTCAGCGCCGAATTCGCCGACTGGCGTTTCAACCTGCGCAGTTCCAACACCGAACCGCTGCTGCGCCTGAACGTGGAAACCCGCGGCGACGCGGCGCTGCTGGAGCAGCGCACCCAGGAGATCTCCGAGCTGCTGCGCGGCTGATCCCACCACCCTCCCCCTAGACGCACTATGGAGTTCCCCCGCCCATGAGCGACGTCCTTCCCATCATCCTGTCCGGCGGTTCCGGCACGCGGCTGTGGCCGCTGTCGCGCGAGTCGTACCCGAAACAGTTCCTGCCGCTGGTCGGCGAGCAGAGCATGCTGCAGGCCACCTGGCAGCGCGCGGCACCCGTGGCCGCGCACGCGCCGATCGTGGTCGCCAACGAGGAGCACCGCTTCGTCGCGGCCGAGCAGTTGCAGCAGATCGGCGTGAAGCCACATGCGATCCTGCTCGAACCCAAGGGCCGCAACACCGCGCCGGCGATCGCCGTGGCGGCGCTGGAGGCCGCGCGCGATGGCGCCGACCCGCTGTTGCTGGTCCTGCCCTCCGACCACGTGATCGGCGACGAAGCCGCCTTCCAGGCCGCGGTGCGCGTGGCCGCCGTCGCGGCCGAGCAAGGCAAGCTGGTGACGTTCGGGATCAAGCCGACCGCACCGGAAACCGGCTACGGCTACATCAAGGCCGCCGCCGGCGACGGCGCGCACGCGGTCGAGCGCTTCGTCGAAAAGCCCGACCTGGCGACCGCGAAAAGCTACCTGGCCTCCGGCGAGTACTACTGGAACAGCGGCATGTTCCTGTTCCGCGCCTCGCGCTATCTGGAAGAACTGCGCAAGTTCCAGCCCGCCATCGCCGACGCCTGCACCAAGGCCTGGCAATCGGCCAAGCGCGATGCCGACTTCACCCGTCTGGACAAGGAGGCGTTCGCCGCCAGTCCTTCCGACTCCATCGACTACGCGGTGATGGAAAAGACCGCCGACGCGGTGGTGGTGCCGCTGGACGCGAAGTGGAGCGACGTCGGCTCGTGGTCGGCACTGCTGGACGTGTCGCCGCAGGACGCCAATGGCAACGCACACCACGGCGACGTGATCGAGATCGATTGCCGCAACACCTACGCCTACGGCTCGCGCCTGATCGCGATGGTGGGCCTGCAGGACGTGGTGGTGGTGGAGACCGACGACGCGGTACTGGTCGGCCATCGCCAACGCATCCAGGAAGTGAAGGACATCGTCGGCAGGATCAAGGCCGATGGGCGTTCCGAAGCCACCTGGCATCGCAAGGTGTACCGCCCGTGGGGCGCCTACGATTCGATCGACAACGGCCAGCGCTTCCAGGTCAAGCGCATCACGGTCAAACCCGGCGCCACGCTGAGCCTGCAGATGCATCACCACCGCGCCGAGCACTGGATCGTGGTCAGCGGCACCGCCGAGGTCACCCGTGGCGACGAGGTGCTGCTGCTCACCGAGAACCAGAGCACTTACATCCCGCTCGGGGTGACGCATCGTTTGAAGAACCCGGGCAAGCTGCCGCTGGAGCTGATCGAAGTGCAGTCGGGCAGCTACCTGGGCGAAGACGACATCGTGCGCTTCGAGGACACCTACGGGCGCACCTGAGTTCGGCGCAGGCCGCAACGCAAAGAGCCGGGCACTGCCCGGCTCTTTGTTTTTGGCTGCGTGGCGTTCTGCGTACGACGGATCAGGCGGTCGGCGTTGCCGCAGCGAGTTCGCCGATCACCTGGCGCAGGCCATCGCGCCACTGCGGCAGTTCCAGCGCGAAATCGCGCTGCAGGCGCGACACGTCCAGGCGCGAATACGCCGGGCGCTTGGCCGGGGTCGGATACTCCGCGGTGGTGATCGGCAACACCCGCGGCGCGCGCGGCAACAGGCCCACCGCCACCGCCTCGGCGAAGATCGCTTCGGCGAAGCCGTGCCAAGTGGTCTCGCCTGCCGCGGTCAGATGCCAGGTGCCGGACGGCAGCGTCGCGCGCTGGGCCAACACGCGTGCGGTGACATCGGCGATCAGCGCCGCCGGCGTCGGCGTGCCGACCTGGTCGGCGACTACCTTGAGTTCGTCGCGGTCGGCGCCCACCCGCAGCATGGTGCGCAAAAAATTGTGCCCGTGCGCGGCGTAGACCCAGGCGGTGCGGAAGATCAGGTGCTGCGCAGCGGATGCGCGGATCGCCTCCTCGCCGGCCAGCTTGGTCGCACCGTACACGCCCAGCGGCGCGGTTGGCGCGTCCTCGGGATAAGGCTGCGTGCCCTGGCCGTCGAACACGTAATCGGTGGAGTAATGCACCAGCGGCACGCCATGCGCCGCGCACCAGGCGGCGATCGCCGCCGGCGACTCGGCATTGGCGCGGTGCGCCGCCTCGGCGTCCTGCTCGGCACGATCGACCGCGGTGTAGGCCGCGGCGTTGACCACGGCCGTCGGCCGCAGCCGGTCCAGCAGCGCCCCCAGCGTCTGCGGCTGATCGAAATCAGCGCGCTCGCAGGCGCTACCGTCGGGCAACTGGCCGCTGCGGGTGGTCGCCAGCACCGGTCCCTGGCCCGCCAACGCCCGCAGCAGTTCCTGCCCGACCTGGCCGTTGCCGCCGAAGACCAGCACGCTCATGGCTGGTACACCGGCAGGCGCTCGAGCGGGATATCGGCCAGGAACGGCGCAACCGCGTCCTTGCCCGACAGCACCGGCTCGGAGATCGGCCAGTCCACGCCGATCGCGGCATCGTCCCAGCGCACGCCTGCGTCGGCTTCCTTGACGTACACGTCGGTGCACAGATAGCTGAACACCGCCCGCTCCGACAGCACGGCAAACCCGTGCGCGAAACCTTCCGGAATCCAGAACTGCTTCTTGTTCTCCGCGCTCAGCACCACCGCAGCCCAGCGGCCGAAGTGCGGCGAGCCGTGGCGGATGTCGACGGCAACGTCGTACACCTCTCCCTCCAGCACGCTGACAAGCTTGCCCTGCGGCCGCGGCCACTGGTAATGCAGGCCGCGCAGCACGCCCTTGGCCGAGGTGGAGACGTTGCTCTGCACGAACTTGGTCGGCAGCCCGTGCTCGCCAAACCGCTCGGCATTCCAGGTCTCGAAGAAATAGCCACGCGCGTCGCCGAACACCGCCGGCTCGATCACCACGCAGCCGGGCAGATTGGTTTCAATCACTTTCACGGAACGGTTCCTCGTACAGCCAGTTCATGCAGGTAGTTGCCATAAGCGTTCTTGCGCAGCGGAGCGGCAAGTTTCTCCAGCTGCGCCGCATCGATCCATCCATTCCCGAAAGCGATCTCTTCCGGGCAGCACACCTGCAGGCCCTGCCGCGACTGGATGGTCTCGATGAAATTGGAGGCCTCGTGCAGCGACTGGTGGGTGCCGGTGTCCAGCCACGCATAGCCGCGGCCCAGCGCTTCCAGGTGCAGTGCGCCGGCGTCCAGGTAACGGCGGTTGAGATCGGTGATCTCCAGTTCGCCGCGCGGCGAGGGCTTCAGCTCCGCCGCATGGTCGCTGGCCTGGCCATCGTAGAAATACAGGCCGGTGACCGCATAGTGGGAGCGCGGCTTGGCCGGTTTTTCCTCGATGTCGATGACCTTGCCAGAGGCGTCGAACTCGGCCACGCCGTAGCGTTCGGGATCGTTGACCCAGTAGCCGAACACGGTGGCACCCTGTTGCCGCGCATCGGCGCGCTGCAAGGTCTCGGTCAGACCGTGGCCGTGGAAGATGTTGTCGCCCAGCACCAGGCAGCTCGGCTTGCCGGCGACGAAGTCGCGGCCGATCAGATAGGCCTGAGCCAGCCCGTCCGGACTCGGCTGCACCGCGTACTGGATGTCCATGCCCCACTGCGCGCCATCGCCCAGCAGCGCCTGGAACAGCGCCTGCTCGTGCGGGGTGTTGATGATCAGCACCTCGCGGATCCCGGCCAGCATCAGCACGCTGAGCGGGTAGTAGATCATCGGCTTGTCGTACACCGGCAGCAGCTGCTTGCTGACGCCCTTGGTGATCGGATACAGCCGCGTGCCGGAGCCGCCAGCGAGAATGATGCCCTTGCGTTGTGTCATGAGGTCTTTCCTATGGACGTCCGCACATGGAGGTGCGGACGCATGCGAGGGACGCGGGTTATGCCGCGGTGCCGATCCGTTCCAGCCGGTAGCTGCCGTCGAGCACACCCTGCACCCAGTCCTGATGGCTCAGGTACCAGTCAACGGTGAGCGCGATGCCCTGTTCGAAGGTGTAGTGCGGCTCCCAGCCCAGCTCGTTCTTCAGCTTGGACGCATCGATCGCGTAGCGGCGGTCGTGCCCGGGCCGGTCGGCGACGTAGGTGATCTGGCTGGCGCGCGGCTTGCCGTCTTCGCGCGGACGCCGCGCGTCCAGCAGCGCGCAGATCGCCTGCACCACCTCGATGTTCTGCTTCTCCGAGTTGCCGCCGACGTTGTAGGTCTCGCCAACCTTGCCCTTGGCCAGCACGGTGCGGATCGCCTCGCAGTGATCGCCGACGAACAGCCAGTCGCGCACCTGCTTGCCGTCGCCGTACACCGGCAGCGGTTCGCCGGCCAGCGCCTTGGCGATCACCAGCGGGATGAGCTTCTCCGGGAAGTGGTACGGGCCGTAGTTGTTGGAGCAGTTGGTGGTCAGCACCGGCAGACCGTAGGTGTGATGGAACGCGCGCACCAGGTGGTCGGATGCGGCCTTGGACGCCGAGTAAGGCGAGTTCGGCGCATACGGCGTGGTTTCGCTGAACTTGCCGGTCTCGCCCAGCGTGCCGTAGACCTCGTCGGTGGACACGTGCAGGAAGCGGAACGCATCGCGGCGGTCCTGCGGCAGCGCCTTCCAGTGATCGCGGACCGACTCCAGCAGGCCGAGGGTGCCGACCACGTTGGTCTGGATGAAGGCGCCGGGGCCGTCGATCGAGCGGTCCACGTGGCTTTCGGCGGCGAAATTGACCACCGCGTCGGGCTGGTGCTCGGTGAGCAGGCGCCCCACCAGGTCGCGGTCGCCGATGTCCCCGTGCACGAACACATGGTCGGGGTTGCCCTCCAGCGACGCCAGCGTGTTCAGGTTTCCGGCATAGGTCAGCGCGTCCAGGTTTATCACACGGATGCCGCGCGCCACCGCCTCGAGCACGAAATTACCGCCGATGAAACCGGCGCCGCCGGTTACGAGCCAAGTCGCCACTATGTGTTTCTCCTGATTCGGCGCCGTCGGCGCCCGCTATTCGAACGGCACAGGATATACGGTTTATATGAACCAGTCGTCGTTGCTGCACGGCAGGATCCGGGCCTACGGATCCCGCCACCATACGCCCTCGCATGGTCCCCCGCGCCCGGTTAGAATCCTCCGACTGCCCCGTGCCAGCCGCCGCGGCCGGGCCTTCCCGCACTGCTGAAGGATCTCGTACACGATGAAAATCCTCGTCGCCTACAAGCGCGTGGTGGACTACAACGTCCGCATCCAGGTCAAGCCGGACGGCTCCGGCGTGGTCACCGAGGGCGTCAAGCTCTCCGCCAACCCGTTCGACGAAATCGCCCTGGAAGAGGCGCTGCGCCTGCGCGACGCCGGCATCGCCAGCGAGGTGGTGGTGGCCACCATCGCCCCGGCCGACGCCGCCGCGCACCTGCGCAACGGCCTGGCGATGGGCGCCAACCGCGCCATCCACGTGGTCGCCGACGCGGCGATCCAGCCGCTGACCGCCGCGCGCACCCTGCTCAAGCTGGTCGAGCAGGAGCAGCCTGACCTGGTGATCCTCGGCAAGCAGGCGATCGACGACGACGCCAACCAGACCGGGCAGATGCTGGCCACGCTGTGGGGCCGGCCGCAGGCGACCTTCGCCGGCAAGCTGGTGGTGGCCGACGGCAAGGCGACGGTGACCCGCGAGGTCGACGCCGGCCTGGAGACCCTGGAAGTGGACCTGCCGGCGGTGGTCACCACCGACCTGCGCCTGAACGAGCCGCGCTTCATCAAGCTGCCGGACATCATGAAGGCCAAGAGCAAGCCGCTGCAGACGCTGGCCTTCGCCGACCTGGGCGTGGAGGCCAACGACAGCCTCACCACCACCCACTACGCCCCGCCGGCCAAGCGCAGCCGCGGCGTGATGGTCAAGGATGCCGCCGAACTGGTGGCCGCACTCAAGCAGAAGGGGTTGCTGTAATGGCCAAGATCCTCGTCGTCGCCGAACATCTCAACGGGCAGCTCAACGCCGCCACCGCCAAGTGCGTCAGCGCCGCGCAGGCGCTGTCGGCCGAGGCCATCGACATCGTGGTGCTGGCGTCCGATCCGGCCGCGGTGGCCGCCCAGGCCGCGCAGATCGCCGGCGTCGCCCGCGTCCTCACCATCGCCAATCCCGCCAACGAACACGCCATCGCGCAGGTGCTGGGCCCGCAGATCGCCGCGCTGGCGAAGGGCTACAGCCACGTCTTCGGCCCCTCCACCACCTTCGGCAAGGACCTGATGCCGGTGGTGGCGGCCCTGCTCGGCGTCAACCAGATCTCCGACCTGATGGCAGTCGACGGCAAGTACGCGTTCAAGCGCCCGATCTACGCCGGCAACGCCATCATCAGCGTGCAGGCGCCGGCCGACCAGATCGTAGTCGCCACCGTGCGCAGCGCCTCGTGGCCGGAAGCGGCGCAGGGCGGCAGCGCGGCGGTCGAAGCGGCCAGCGTCGACGCGGCGCTGCCGAGCCACACCCGCTTCGTCGGCCTGGCCGCGGGCAAGTCCGATCGCCCCGACCTGCAGAGCGCCAAGCGCGTGGTCTCCGGCGGCCGCGGCGTCGGTTCGGCGGAGAACTTCCAGATCGTGTACCAGCTCGCCGACAAGCTGGGCGCGGCGGTCGGCGCCTCGCGCGCGGCGGTCGACGCCGGCTACGTGCCCAATGAGCTGCAGGTCGGCCAGACCGGCAAGATCATCGCGCCGGAGCTGTACGTGGCGATCGGCATTTCCGGCGCCATCCAGCACCTGACCGGCATCAAGGACGCCGGTACCATCGTCGCGATCAACAAGGACCCGGAGTCGCCGATCTTCGAGATCGCCGACATTGGCCTGGTCGGCGACCTGTTCACGGTGCTGCCGGAACTGGAAAAGGCGCTTTGATCAACCTTTTGCAGGCGGACGGGACATCGCATGATGTCTCGCCCGACACAGCAACTGCCTTGTTAGCATCAGAAAACGATGCCAACCCTCAGCTCTCGCCAGGCGTGGCGAGGGCCGACGCCTGTGACTTCAGCCAGCGTTTATCCACTCAACACGCCACACCTGCGCTCCAAATGCCTTCGCTGCCGCAGCGCCAACATCCGAATCCTCAAGCACGACGCAATCCGCTGCGGCGACCCCTAGCGATAGCGCAGCTCGAGCATAAGGCTCCGGATCGGGCTTCTGCCTCTCCACGTCATCACTTGTGATGACCAACGAAAAGACATCGTCCAATGCTTTTGCACGCAGGAGCGGCTCCACAGATCCGCGTGAAGCCGATGTAACCAGGGCTATCGGAACTTTACCCTGATGCATTCGCAGAAAACTGACCAGCACGTCGTTGACGGCCACCATATCAAGCAAGCCAGCATAGATCTCACGCTTGCGCTGTGCGATCGCAAAGTGTCGACTCTCGTCCAAATCAGGAAGCACGTTTGCAAGCATCGGCTTCCACGCAAGACGCCCCACGTATCGCTCTAGTAGAGGGCGGTCGTAGACGACCCCAGTCTCATCGATAGCCGCTTTGTAAGCTGCGAGATTGGCGGCGTGCGTGTCGGTAAGAGTGCCATCAAGGTCGACGAGAATCGCTTTCACGCCCCAATCTCCCCTGGATACATGCGGTCGAACTCACGAACGAGAATGCACAAGCAGCCAAAAAAAGCCAGTCCGGCTTCTCGACTAGCCCGGAGCTGATAGGGAATCAGACGGAGATAATTGACGATCTCGTGCAAGGCAACCTCCTTCACCACATCAGAACCGAATCGCCGTTCGATTTCCTTGGTCACATGCGCATGAATTCGCTCGTACTGGGCCGAGCGGTGAAGCCCGACGCTCATCTTGTTATCGGACAGCGTCGCTCTCGGCATCTTATGCAACGCCTCATAGCCAAGATGCAGCGACTGCATCAGCTTGGCGAAGTCGATCAATGGCGACTGAAACCCGTTCACTGGATTAGGATCGATGAGAAACCATTTCGAATTTTCCGCTGACGCGTCGAGCATGATGTTCTCAATGGTGAGGTCGCCATGGATGCTTGCCTGCTGGCGATGCCGAAACTTTGAAACGAACCATGCGCGATTCTTCAAAAATTGAAGCTTGGACAATTCGAAGGATTCACCATTCAGATTGATCACCTGCAACTGGAAAATGTCTTCGAACTCACGCTCGATCACGGCGAAGTTGGCGATGACCTTGGCGTCGACATAGGCGCCTACCACGTCCGCGCCCGCATCCTCGGCTCGAGTCAACTGGTGGAATGCCGCCATGGCGTCGATGACATGGTCTAGCGTGGAGATCGAATGTTCCAGCGGATCGGTATGGATGCCTTCGTAAAGATCACGACTTCCACCTACATACGCCATATCGTAGAAGTAATCGCCGTTGTCAGCGCGGGTTGACAATACTTGCACGAGCGGCAGTTCCTCACGATGAGCGTGCAACCAATCATGCTGTATAGCAAGCTTGTCCGCGAGCGAGCCACTGGCGAACTTGCGTACACGCAGCCGATTGTCTACCTCGACTAGAGCGGTGATTGCACCCGACCCACCGTGAAACACACGATGGACCTGAACATCGCCTATTCCCCGCTGCTCGAAATCGGATAACAGCCCGCCTTCGCCTCGAAAATAGCGATCGAGAAAGGAGTGATACTGATCATCCGAACGAAATCCATGAAGGCGCCCCCCCGGCACTGAACCAGAATAATGCTCAAGCCGCGTGGCGGCGCGGAGAGCCGCCCTGAGACCCGACAGCGCATTGAATCCCGACAGATACGCGTAGATGAGGATCAACGGAACAGGGAGAGTCAGGTAGGTAAGGAGCCAGGCATCATGTAAGTTCAGGCTCAGCAACGAGCGCAGATCAAGGGCATGGACATAAACACTTGAGAAGAGCGCCCACAGCGAAGCTTGACTCGCACGTGCAAACAGAACCAGGGAGCCAAGATAGAGGCCCCACATCAATAACGTAAGCCCCCAAAAACGCGCGCTACGGAATATCCTTCTGTTAAAGATCAGCTCCAGCACCACGAAGAACAAGTGCAGGATCGCAGACTTTATTCCCTCGTTGAAAATCGAAGCCAATAGCCAAAGGCTGCGACGGAGGCCCAGCAGGCTTCTAATGGCGAACAGGCCAAGCACTGCAGCAAAGGGGATTAGCAGCGTCCAGGCAACAGCATTTAGCCGCGCGTGATAGCCCACGGTTACCGACATGAGCAAACCGACCACCAGCAAGTCTACAAGGCGCTCAACCACCACAGTTCCCAAGACCGTGGAAAACCGGCTACGAGTGGTGGACGACAGCAACCACGTCCTCACCAACTCCCCTAGCCGCAGTGGTAGCAAGGTATTAACAAGATAGCCGACGCTGAGGGCGGTCAAAGGCCTGACGTTAGAAACCTGCACATCGCAAGCGGAAAGCAAGATGCGCCAGCGCACCGTCCTAACAACGTGTGCCGTCATGAGGGCGATTACTGCGAGAACGAAGAGCGGTAAGGACATGACTTCCCTCATTGCTCCAGACTTTCAAGCTCTGCCACCCTACCCAACGCACGCCCGTACTCTTCAGGCGTTCCGAATGGAATATGGAAATCGACAGAGAAGCCGCGAACCAACGCGCCCTTCTTCAACATCTCGTTGTATACGCCACTTATGAACAACTCCGGGTAGGGACAATCGAGGGCGTACCGCTCACTGGCAAGGCTGAGTGCACGAAAGCTGCTGAATCCATAAATCCCAGCGATAGCCAAATTGCTAATGGCATCCTTCTCTGCGGTTCTCACTAGCGCCCCATCTCCCGAGTACTCGGCGAACGAAAAATGTGGCTCACGCGACTGAAAGTGGGACAAGAATCCATCCACACCGGAAGACAGAGCTTCACAGGCAGAATTTAAGCGAGAATATGAAAACGCGTGATCACAATCATTGACGATGATTGAAGCCTCTTGGTCAACATGGGTAGACGCTTTGAGCGCAGTCTCAAGCGCACCAGAGGTGACCTCGGCAATCGCAACGACCTCCGCATCGGGAAAGTAATCTCTAATCTTATGATCGATTGCAAATTTCTCCACATGCTCTTGAAGCACAATATAGACAAGTTGGATGCCAGGCACCTCTCGAACGATACCCAACGTTGCCCAATAGAAGAAAGGCTTGCCTGCAATCTGGATCAAAGGTTTTGGCAGAATCTCGCCTTCCTTGGCAAACCTCGAGCCACGACCTGCCATCGGCATGATCATCGCAACATGCTTAGACATTTTTGACCTCCCAGCTATAGGCAGCCACTTTCACCTGCCTATGCTCAGAGGAGGCAAACTTACCACGGCGAAAAAATGCAGCGAGAGCAATCTTAAGCGTCTGGATGGACTGCCTGAACAATTTGACGTTCGACACCTGGTCGTCTTCTCTCCAAGTAATCGGAGCAAACATGATCGAATCGCGCTTGATAACCTGCGAGCACAACATGACGCAATTAAACGTCAGGTTATCTGGATATTTTACGTACTCCTGCTTTCTCAAGCTCGAAACACGATACATATTAAGCCCCGCACCCAGATCGTGGATTCTTCTGCCCAAACATGCTGAGTAGACAAGGTTAAATACCAAGTTACCGAAGATTCGAAACCTCGAGTATCCAGGCGCGGAAGCGCCGCGCATGAACCTGCTTCCAAGAACCGCATCGATGGACAAATCCTTGCTTATATCGATGAAGGGACGGAAATCCACAATCGAGCCCTGGTCATCGCCGTGCAGTACTACGAGCCACTCGAAGCCATGTTCCGCCGCATATTGAAAAGCAACCTTATGGGAACCACCCAGACCGTAATTGGAGCTATTGCGGAGGAGCTGGATATATTTGTCACCCCGCGCCTGGATTCTCTGCGCTACAACACTTGCGGTCTGGTCGGTACTCTGGTTGTCCACAACGATGACGGCAGAGACCGCGCCGACAACCCAATCCTGCTCCAACTGGTCCAGGACGCGAGAAATCTGCTTCTGGCAGTTGTACACAGGCACGAACACAAGAACATTTTTTTTATTCATTGGAACCATCTCGGGAAAGTCTGCGAGAGACCACAAAGTTAAGGAAGAGCGAGATTGGGGTCACAATTATCTTGGCAATCACAGCCCCAGTAGCGGTCGCAAGCGATGTCCAGGAATGAAGAAGCGAAGCAACGAATGATATAACCAACGCCCAAACCACGATATTAAATTCCGTGTACGCGAGATAGATGATGGTTGACCGAAATGACCGGGACCCGGAGTCGAATATTACCCATCGCGCGATAACAAAAACCGTCATCGCGGCGACTGTGGCGCTGATCATGTTGGCCCAAGCTGGCTGAAGTCCGAGCCAGGCTATATTGGCGTAGAAGATCGCGAAGTCCAGACACCAACCAAATCCCGAGAGGAGCACGAACTGCCCCCCTCGCGAGGAGACAAGACCGGAGATGACAGGCTTCATCCTCAGCACCTTCCAATCATGAGGCAGGATCAAAACTGAGCAAATACGCCTTACCCACGCCTTCGGGAAGGTCAAGTCGGAACTTGTTTGGATTGATGGTGCGATCTAAGACCACGACGAACTCATCCTTGCCTGCTGGTACATGGAAGTACAAGCTACTTGGTTCCGAATAGTTCACTTCCTGCGACTTGAGATAGAACAACTGTAGTGTCGATGGAACCTCAGCGCTAACGGTCAGATAGATTCGTGCATCGGCACCACGAAGCGCGCTGGGCTTTGCCAGCTCCAGCACAACGCCGGGATCGGCGCCAGTCACCAGAATCTTGACTTTTCCACGGCCGACAGGAATCAGCTCAACAGCATTATTGACCTTCAGCGCCCCAACCTTCACCGCACCAGGACCGCCAGCACCGCCTTCTTGCACCGTCACGGACGGACGCATGTCCTCTACAAACGGGAGTTCATAGAAGTTCGACACACGACACTGACTGGCAAGTGCGTTGGTTTTTGCGGACCTTGGCATCAGGGCACTCCAACCTTCCGGAGGAATGGGAACACTGAAGCCTTGCGCCGACGTCGGAAGGTCGGCCCCGCACAGCTCGGTTGTCCAAGGTCGAACAGACCCAAACTTTGTCGCCGGCTTGTCCAACTCTATGCGCTGCGAACCAGTCGCAATGAAGGGCGCCGCAAGCACCAAAGATACGATCCAACCTTTCTTGAAACGGTCTACTGAGAATATCAAAGCAGTAAATACAGCGAGATTCAGCCCGGTAAAGTAACGATCAGGGTATGTTCCGGTGTAGTGATCAAATGCGCTAGTCAACCCCGAGCGCATACCGATCATGGCAAGCAGATAAACTGCTGCCGAACCCCAAAGAAGGACAAGCACGTAGCCAAATCCATCACTACAATGTTTGGAGAACTCAGCATTCCGATATGCTCGCCACATGCCAGCAGCGCCGACCACCAAAACAACTGCAGCAATGAGCAAAACAGCGATATCGTTGAGATGCTTATAGAAGGCAAACAGAAACAGGTAGAGAGCCGAGCGCGCAACAGCGAACTCGATGAAAGATGAAGCCTTGAATGGGAGATCAGCACCGCCTTGACTAGTGAATGCATCTCGGCTGAGCGCGAGCAATGGCAACACGCCGACACAGAAGAGCGCAATTGCCAAGCCACCGTCTCTCTCAGCCTTACCGGCAAGAAAATATCGAAGAAACAGAACGCCCGAAGCCACCACACACACGCCCATGCCCACCGGGAATGTCAGGCCACAGATGAGCGAAACAATCAAAGCTGCCGCAATCTGCCCCCTTGTGCACTTGGGCGCCATGAGTGGAATAAGCAGAAGTATTTGCAGGTACGGAAAAAAGAAGCCAAGATTCAGCACCCTTCCGTATATCTCATTACCATCGATACCCACAGGCAGCAGAACCACGGCTATCAAAATCGCCAATACCGCCCAGAACGACAACATTGTCCGCGTGCGAGCGAACGCAACAACGGCGATACCAGCCATGAAAAGGTTGGAAAGTATGTAGTATACGGCAGGCAGGTAGAATGCCGGATCGTCAAACAGCAGCCCCGCGATTGCATTTCCAAGCGCATAGAAGAGCATGAAACCAAGAATCGGAAAGCTTCTTGCACCGAATGCGGTATCGAAGAAACCATTTGATAGCATCTTTCCCGTCCACGATCCATCTTCTGCGTAAAGAGTTGGATAGACGATAGGATCAAGATTCCTTACGCACAAGACAACGAAAGCCACGGCGAAGATCAGTAGGCCGAGAAGAAAAACGAGCCTACGCGCCCTTCGGCGATTAGTGATGCTCTTACCTGTAATTTCCACGACTTCTTCCCGAATTTAAAAATCTACTGACCTTAATGCCCAACCACTTTGAGGCCTCAACCGGAGTCGACAGCACCCCAAGCATATCGAAGCTGCTATCGATACGGCAGGCGTCCAAGTCCGTTGTTGCGACTGCGCGATGGTTATCCTGCCCGCAGCAGCTCATATCACGCGATGTTGACTACACTACGACAGCCGAGCCTCGATCCCGCAACTGCAAGATCTCCAGCGCAAGCTGGTCGAAGCGTCCACTCGACATCAGCGAGCACTCGTGGCCAGCGAAGGCGCCTGGCGCCATCTGTCGTTGCTCGCATGCATCGACCAATGCAGTGAGACCAGCGCAAATAGCCTCTGGTGTCATCGACTTCACGGAGACAACATTGTCCACAGCGTCTTCCAGCTGCTTGTTGCCGTAGCGATTGGTCAGAACGGCCATTCCAAAGGCAGACATCTCCAGGGGGGGATAGCTCGGATGCGGCGAAACCATCAACGACAAGCCGATGGCTGATGTCGACAGCAGTTCGGAATAGGCTTCGATGCTCAACTTCCCCAGGGCCCTGAGCTTGAATGGCCCAAGATCCAGATCGATCTCAAGCTCCCCTGGTGCCACAACCTCCCACTGAGACGAGCGTGGATCCTTCCAACCCCACATTCGTAAGCCTTCGCAGATCAACTCGAACGCGTTGCGTGGCGTGCCTGGGCGTGCGTAGACCACAATCTGACGCTGCCGCGTTGCTTTCACGGCACGCGCTTTCTCCAAAGCCGGGCGCAGCCCGTCATGGAGAACCGGCTCAAAGGTCGTGTGATACTTGTATTCAAGTCCGTTCTGCCGGAAGAAATCAGCCAGCAACCCGGTATTGAAGACACCGATGTCACACTCTGGCCGATAGGTGCTCAACGCAAGTGCGTATTGGCTCGACCACGCATAGAAGCCTGGCTCGAAATCTTGGATCAAATAGATCAGCGGACTTTCTACGCCACCATTTTCTACCTGCCACGACGACATGCGCTGGGCCGCGTATGCGGTCCACCACGCCGTTGCCACCCAAATGTCTTGTTTTGCTACCGGAATGGTCTTTTGATAGCGATCGCTGAACGGCACAATCTGCCTAGCAGCGCTCGATACCCCATCCGCCTGGACAAGCACATGATCAGAAAATCGAGATAGCGCCTCGTCATCTGGGATGCTGTCCACCAACACGATACGTGAGGCAGAGAAGTGCCGGCACAGCTCCCGATAGATCAACACGGCGGTATGGATACCGCCAAAATAGTGCTGCTTATTGATGGAAGGCAGGATCAGGTTTAGCCGTGCGCCAGTCCAAGGGTCATGCCGCGGCAGGCATGGAGTAATTTCAGAGACATGCGTGGTAGGCACGCGTGCTGCAGGCGCCCCCGCATCCAGACGTGCTGCGATGCGCTTCAGGAGGTAACTGATCTGGCTCATTGCGGAAGTCCGCGCAAGCGGGGAGAAGAAGCCATGTAATCGAGATTTGGGCTGAAGAAGGGGTCGCCTTCCTCGCGATACGGGGAATAGGCCTGCGCCGACCTGACGAAATCGCTTTCCGGGATTGCCCGAGGATCGCGCGTCTTTGATTCGTGATGGATCATCGCAGCACGTGCGACATACACCGTTTTCAAGCCATGCGAGTAGGCCCGAAGGCACAGTTCCACGTCGCTGCCGCACACGACGAATGATTCATCAAACCCACCCAGGGATTCGAAAGTCCCTCTTGCTACAACCATGCACGCGCCAGTTACGGCCATCACCTGCCGCTGCAGCACAGGTGACACAAACAGATTCTGGCTGTGTAAAGGCATCTCACCCTTGAACACGTGATCTGCCCAGCCGCCCATGCCAATCACGACACCAGCATGCTGGATCGTTCGATCACCATACAGCAGGAGAGGACCACACACCCCGACATCCGGACGCAACGCGTTCTCAGCCAGCCGTTGCAGCCAGTCCGAATCAAAAACTTCGGTATCATTATTGAGGAAAACCAAGACTTCGCCGCGCGCCTCACGGGCAGCGAGATTGTTCAGTGCGGACCAATTGAACGGCACATCCGCACGAATGACACGGAAATCGTTCCGGCCGGACATCTCGCCCAGCCACTGCAATGTCTCTGGCTCGCTGGAACCATTATCGACGACGATAATCTCGAAAGCGCGATACTCAGTCTTTGCAATCAAAGATTCGACACAGGCTCGCAAAAGCTCCAACCCATCGCGCGTCGGAATGATAATGCTCGCCAAAGGCTGCTTGTCCGCATATGGATAACGCACGTCGTAACAGAACAGATGCGCCCCATCGTCAACGCTGCTGCCAGGGTAGACCGACTGTACGAAGTTTTGGATCGCCAGCTTGCCGGCGTCATGCGCGTACGGCTTCGAGTCTGCATTGGCGGCGGTCGAGCCCGCATGGGCACGCCAGTGATAGAGAACATGCGGCACATGCGCGACAGCGGCTCCAGCGGCCACACACCGTAAAACCAGGTCGTAGTCTTGCGAGCCATCGCAGTCACTACGCAAGCCGCCCATGCTGCGGACCAGATCGGCATCGAAGCTCACTAGGTGCCCGATATACATCTGGGAGAGGAAAAGATCCAGGTTCCAGTCCGGCTTGAAATAAGGATGCCGCAAGCGACCATCCTCCCCCAGGACGTCATGGTCCGTATAGACTACATCGGCGCCGGATTCAAGATGACAGCCAACCACCGCGGCGAGTGCGCTGGGCTCAAGAAGATCGTCATGATCTAGGAAGGTGATCCAACGCCCTTGTGCAAGGGATATCGCCGCATTCGTGGTCGCAGCGATACCTTGCCGAGACGTTGAGCGGGAAATCCGGAGATGGGGTATGCGTTTGCCAAGCTCTTTCAATATTCGCGCAACATGCGGCTGGTCAGAAGCATCGTCGTGTATGCAGAGCTCCCAGTTCAGATAAGTCTGCGCTTCCACGCTCGCCACGGCTTCACGCAAAAATTTCTCAGGGGTATTGCAAACCGGCATCACCACGCTAATCAAGCCCGCATCGGCAGGCACAGGGACGCTTGCTTGTGCACGCAACCAGCCAGTGTAGATATCAGGCGGGGCAGTAGCAGATTGTGATTGGGAGCTGGAGCCATTAGCGTACGCAACGACACTCCTCACCAGATGTCGAGGCCCCTTGCTCGACGCACGCGCCAACGCAAGAACGACGCGCCTGAACGAGACCCCCTGCCCTCGGGCACGACAGATACTCCAGTACATGGCGCGAAGTAAACTACGCAGCTTGGATAACATTACACGCCCCTTCTTGATTAACGCGACTGCGCCGCCATATAACTTCAATTAAAACAAAATCCAAGCCAGAATAACGCCCGCGCCTATTCCGATCAGCCCCGCCCCAACCATCCCGACCTGCCACTTCCTGCGCGATTTCGCATAGGCAGCGGCCTGGCGCTGCTGATCCTGAAGCATCTTCGTTTCAGCCTGCATCATCGCATGACGCAGTGCATCATGCTCATGCTCCAGCGATGAGATCCTTTGGCCTTGCTGTTGCACTAACTCAGCCTTGGCTGCGCACTCCGCCTTCCATTCGGCTTCGCGGCGTTCCCAATCGAGCAGAAGCCTCCCTACATCCGCCTCCCGCTCATTCCATTCTTCCTCGCGCCTCTTCCACCCGGCCTGAAGGTTCTGCCACTCCGCTTCTAGCTCGTTCCAGGCGGCTTCGCACCGAAGCCTTTCGGCGTCCCGCTCCTGCCACTGATCTACGCTTGCCTGCAGCTGGAGATTGCGCGCCCGCCAGTCCTCCTCGAGTGCATCTTTCGCGACCTGCACCTGATTCGCATACTCGGCGGTGAGCTTCCACTCCCGCTTGGCGACATCAAGATCCGCGACATAGGCATCCAGCATGCGAGCCGTAGACTTCCATTCGCTCTCGGAATGTGCGGTACGTAACGCCAACTCGCGCAACCCGCTCGCCAATCCAGCTAGGAACGCAGTGACCTCTTCGTCCTGCCTTTCGCTGAACGGCGGGGTGGCAAGCAAGCGGTCGGCGTCCTCCGGTAGCGTCACAGCCACACAGTACTCGCGATAAGGACGGTCGCTGTGGTCGCCGGCAAAGGCTCGACTGTTGTAAAGACGATCCGCCGCTGACACCAACGGCTCCAGCTCTGGAAACTTCACCTTGATGAAATGAGTTCCCATCAAACCAGACCAAAGCTGCGCGTTCCCTTGTCCGAAACGCAGGACCGTCATTCCTGCTTCCTCGAAAGTCGCAGCGACTTCATCAGTGTCGACTAGGCCGAACTCCTTGTGCTCCTGAAGCCAGACATAGTCTTCTCCGAACAACTCGCGCCATCGGTCGTTGGCATCAACTTCGGCGGCCTGCACCCAGGGTCGGTTAGGGGGAAAGCCCACGACAACGACTCGACTGGCGACACGTGCCATTTCCGCAACGGCCTTTTTCCGCAAGGACGCAGGAATGTGCTCCAACACGTCTAAGGACACCACTGCGTCGAATTCACCCTCAACGAAAGGCAGGTCGGTCGCATCTGCGACTACAAAATCCTTCTCGTCGCCTTCCGCGTGCAAATCTGTATAGAGGAACGATGCATCTGGCAAAAACTGCCCGAGCAGACGCTGGCGATTGGCACCAACTTCCAATACGCGCGGCGCAATAAGATCCAGCGCCCGCAGCAGGTGCGCCGCGGCGCCATAACGCTGATAGTGATCAAACGGAATATCAAGAAGCGTCGGATTCATGGACCTTCCATTCGTGCGAAATGTAGACTACGCCTTCGCTGAAGTAAGGCGCAGCCACGGTGAACACGCTGGCTTCGGAAATATAGTCCACGCAGACCAGGCCCTTGTCGGTAAACAGCCCAACATCAACCCGGTAGGAACCTGTCAGCAGCGTCATCGAGGGGATGTGGTAACTGACACGATGCGACCCGCGCGAGGTTGGGATGCGCACACGCTCTAAGTGCGTGTTTGGACCGAAGATGTGCAGTCCATCCATGCCCTTGATGGCTACGCCAAGCAATAGACCGTCCACGGACTCGTCCCGCACGGCATAGCTGATCTCCACCGTCAACGGCTCGAAGGGCGCGAGCATGTCGGTACTGAGTGCAACCGTCTCAATGTGAGCGGGCACGCTGCTTGAGGCGGGGGCCTGGCGGTTTTGCGTATCGGGCGAAGCTGGCTGATCCTTACTCAACTCGTAGTCGCGGAATCGATCGGCCACGAAGCTGGCCTCGCCATGCAGCTTGACCTTGCCACCCTCCAACCATAGGGCCGTCTGACAAAAGCGTTTGACCTGCTCCAGCGAATGCGACACGAACAGAATTGTGGCGCCTCGAGCACGGATCTGCTCTATGCGGGCAAGGCACTTCATCTGAAAGCGGATATCGCCGACAGATAGTGCTTCATCAATGATCAGCACGTCTGGCTCGGTATGGATCGCGACGGAAAATGCCAATCGCACATACATGCCACTCGAATAAGTTTTCACTGGCCGATCAAAGAAATCGCCGATGTCCGCGAAGGCGATGATCGACTCAAGCTTGTCGTCCACTTCCTTACGACTGAGACCAAGCAGCGAAGCGCTCAGGTAAACATTGTCGCGCCCAGAGAAGTCAGGATTGAAACCAGCCCCTAGTTCCAAGAGCGCAGCAAACCGACCTTTGATGCTGACGGAACCCGACGTCGGCTGCACGGTACCGCAAAGAATCTGCAGCAAGGTGGACTTGCCGGCGCCATTGCGGCCGATGATTCCTACGGTTTCACCCTTGGGGACTACAAGACTGACATTATCCAGGGCACGAAACGTCCGACTTGCGCTGTCTCCGGACAGCTTCAGGAGCGAGAACAGACGATCGCGGGCACTGGCATAGACAGGATAGTCCTTGACGACGTGCAACACCTGGATAGCTGCGTCGCCATCGGCAACCGTTACTGCGGACTGCGTTGTGCTCATAGTACGTCCGAGAAACCGCGCGAAAGGCGGCGGAAGAGTGCATAGGCAACCATGGAGAACGCAATCGACAGCGCAAAATGTGGTAGCAGTGTCAGTAGGTCCGGAGGCGAATTCTGTACCGTGACGGCCCGTAACTGCTCGATCGGTGTCACAAGCGGATTGAAGAAGACCAAAGCCTTGGCAGCAGCCGGCATCGCCTTGGCAGGAAAGAAAATCGGACTGAGAAACAGCAGCACGCTACTGATGATACCGACGAACTGACCAATGTCGCGGAGATAGACTCCCAATGCCGACAGCGACCAAGCGACTCCGAGCAACATCGGCGTCATTTCCAGAAGGATCAACGGCGCTGTGAGCGCCCAAGCCGAAGGCAAGCCGGGTTGCCAGACTTGTGCAATCAGCAGGATGGCAAGGCCGATCCCCGCCGTGGTCAGCGCCGCCGCCACCTTGACGATGGACAGCATCGGCAGCGGAAAGACGATCTTTTTCACGAAGTTGGGCTGCCCGGCAATGATACCTGGAGCAGTGATCAACACTTCCGACAGCAGCGTGAAAGGCACCAAGCCCGCAAACAGCATCAAGGCAAAATCGCCGGTGGATTCGGCCCCCGCCCATCGCGCCTTGAATACCCCGCTGAACACGAATGTGTACACGCAGAGCATCAGCAACGGCTGCAGTATCAACCACAAAACGCCTAAGACGGTAGTTCGATATCGAGCTGCCAGTTCCCGCGCCAACAATTGACGGAACAGAAAAAACAGATTGGCGTGCTTTTGCATGGATCAGCGGTTCCCTGCCAATGCCCGCTCCAAATCCCCGCGCAAATCCCCCACATCCTCCACCCCCACGCTCAACCGCACCAGCGCATCGCTGATGCCGAGCTGCTCGCGGCGTGCGACCGGCACCGAAGCATGGGTCATCACCGCAGGATGGTTGACCAGGCTCTCCACGCCGCCGAGGGATTCGGCCAGGGTGAACAGGCGGGTGCGCTCGCAGAAGCGCTTGGCCGCGTCGAAGCCGCCCTTGAGCACGATCGAGACGATGCCGCCGTAGCCGGCCATCTGCCGGCCGGCCAGGGCGTGCTGCGGGTGCGAGGGCAGGCCCGGGTAGATCACCTTCTCCACTGCCGGGTGCGTCTCCAGCCACTGCGCCAGCGCCAGGGCGTTGTCGCAGTGCGCGCGCATGCGCAGCGGCAGGGTCTTCAGCCCGCGCAGGGCCAGGAAGCTGTCGAACGGGCCCTGCACGCCGCCCACCGAGTTCTGCAGGAAGGCGAGCTGCTCGGCGAGCTCGGCGTTGTCGCCGACCACGGCCATGCCGCCGACCATGTCCGAGTGGCCGTTGAGATATTTGGTCGCCGAATGCACCACGATGTCCGCGCCCAGCGCCAGCGGCCGCTGCAGCAGCGGCGAGGCGAAGGTGTTGTCGACCACCACCAGCAGACCATGCTTGCGCGCGATCGCGGCGATCGCCGCGATATCGACGATCTTCAGCATCGGATTGGTCGGGGTCTCGATCCACACCATCTTCGTGGTCGGGCGGATCGCCGCCTCGAACGCGGCCGGGTCGGTCAGGTCGACGAAACCGAACTCCAGCGCGGCGGTGCGCTTGCGCACGCGCTCGAACAGGCGGTAGCTGCCGCCGTACAGGTCGTCCATCGCAATGACGTGGCTGCCGCTGTCCAGCAGTTCGATCACCGTGGCGGTGGCGGCCATGCCCGAGGCGAAGGCGAAGCCGCGGCTGCCGCCTTCCAGGGCCGCCACGCAGCGCTCATAGGCGAACCGGGTCGGGTTGTGGGTGCGCGAGTACTCGAAGCCCTGGTGTTCGCCGGGGCTGGACTGGGCGTAGGTGGAGGTCGCGTAGATCGGCGGCATCACCGCGCCGGTGGTCGGGTCCGGGTGCTGTCCGCCATGGATGGCCAGGGTCGCCAGCGCCAGCGCGGGGCCGTCGCCATGGGGGTTCGACGTGTTGTCCGTCATGTGGGGTTACCGGAAAAGGGGCGTGATTCTAGCAGTGCGGTCTGAACGGCCCCATGCAGCACGGGGCCGTGCCGGCCGCAGGGATTACTGCACCCGGCGGCGCAGATAGTTGAGCAGGTCGATCCGGGTGATCAGGCCCAGGAAGGCGCCCTCGTTCATCACGATGGCGACCTGGCCACGGTCGAACACCGGCAGCAGGGCCTCGATCGGCGATTTGACGTCGAGCCGGTCGAGCTTGCTGACCATGGCCGTGGCCACGGGGTCGCGGAACCGCGCCTCATCGCCATATACATGCAATAAGACATCGCTTTCGTCGACGATGCCGACCAGTTGGTCGCCTTCCATGACCGGCAGCTGCGACACGTCGTACAGCTTCATGCGCTGATAGGCAGTGGTCAGCAGGTCCTTGGGGCCGACCACCACCGTGTCGCGCTGGCTGTAGGGGCGCAGGATCAGGTCGCGCAGGTCGCCGTGCTGCGGGCGCTCCAGGAAGCCGTTGTCCAGCATCCAGTAGTCGTTGTACATCTTCGACAGGTACTTGTTGCCGGTGTCGCAGACGAACACCAGCACGCGCTTGGGCTCGGTCTGTGCGCGGCAGTACTTCAGCGCCGCCGCCAGCAGGGTGCCGGTGGAGGAGCCGCCAAGGATGCCCTCCTTGGCCAGCAGTTCCCGCGCGGTGTGGAAGCTCTCGGCATCGCTGATCGAATAGGCCTTCTTGACCCGGCTGAAATCGGAGATCGCCGGCAGGAAGTCCTCGCCGATGCCCTCCACCAGCCAGCTGCCGGACTTCTCGCTGACCGTGCCCTGCTCGATGTACTCGGTCAGGATCGAGCCGACCGGGTCGGCCAGGACCAGTTCGGTATGCGGCGAGGCGGCGGCGAAGGCGCGCGACAGGCCGGTCATGGTGCCGGAGCTGCCGCAGCCGAACACGATCGCGTCCAGCCGGCCGTCCATCTGCCGCAGGATCTCCGGGCCGGTGCCGAACTCGTGCGCGGCCGGGTTGTCGGGGTTGCCGAACTGGTTGATGAAGTAGGCGCCCGGGGTCTCGGCGGCGATGCGCGCAGCCAGGTCCTGGTAGTACTCGGGGTGGCCCTTGGCCACGTCCGAGCGGGTCAGCACCACCTCGGCGCCCATCGCCTTGAGGTTGAAGATCTTTTCCCGGCTCATCTTGTCCGGCACCACCAGGATCAGCTTGTAGCCCTTCTGCTGGGCGACCAGGGCCAGGCCGATGCCGGTGTTGCCGGCGGTGCCCTCGACCAACACCGCGCCGGGCTTGAGATCGCCGCGGCGCTCGGCCGCCTCGATCATCGACAGGCCGATCCGATCCTTGATCGAGCCGCCGGGATTGGCGCTCTCCAGCTTCAGGTACAGCTCGCACACCCCGGTGTCGAGCTTGCTGGCCTTGACGATGGGGGTGTCGCCGATCAGATCGAGTACGGAGGAGTGAATGGCCATCGGGTCCGAATGCGTCGCGCCGCGGCAGCGGCTGGACCGGGCATTATCCGCGCTCGGGGAGGGAAAGTCAGAGAATGCGCGCGGCAGGGACGAAAAAAGCCGCGGTCGCGGCTTTCGGAGGGGATGACGCGGACGGTGGCAAGCCGACGAGGAGGCCAGCCACCGCCCGCGACAAGAGGGAATAGTACGGTCAGTGCGGCTTCTGCTCGTAAAGGCGCAGCAGCTTTTCCTTGGCGGCGAGCTTTTCGCGCTTCATCTGCGCCAGGGTGACATCGTCGATCGGCAGCACGCCGAGCTCGGCGTCCATGCACTTCTTGTCCAAGGTCTTGTGGCGCTGGTAGAGCTGCTTGAACTCCGGATCGGACTTGATCAACGCGTCGATTTCGGTCTGCGGTTGCCCTTCGAACATAGGAATAGCCTCCTTCAGCTAGAAACAAGAACGCCCCGGCCGCTGCGGCACGGGGCGTTGCCTGGGAGCGGAAGCGCGCGAGCCACCGGCTGCACCGCCACAACGCCTGGAACCACGGTTCCCGGGACGTCGGACTGCGGTGCGCGCCACTGCGTCATCGGCTCGAACTCCTCCGTTGGCACCAGGCGGCGGGAGTGCCACCTGGAGTACCGACCCTACGCCTCCCCACCGCCGTGGACAAGAGAAGCAGGCCCGCTTTGCCGCATTCAGTTGCTCGGCGCTCAGGCCCAGGGAAAAACCCCGTTAAACCGCCTGCACAGAGCGCCGTCCGACCTCAGGGCGCGATCACGACGTCGGCCGAGCGGGCCTTGGTCGAGGCCCCCTTCTTGCCGACCGCCTGCACCCGGTTGGCGGCGACGCCGCCGCTGACCAAGGCCGCGCGCAGGGCATCGGCGCGCTTCTGCGCCACCCCGGCGTCGGTGTCGTAGGCCTCGATCCGCACCTTGCCCTTGCTGATCTGCAGGTACTGCGACAGGGCCTTGGCCTGGTTGGTGGCATCGCCCGACAGCGCCGCCTTGCCGGCGCCGAAGGCCGCGCCGGAGAAGGTGAAGACCTCGCCGCGCGCCTCGAAGCGCGAGGCCGGCAGCTTGGTGCCGGCGACCAGCTCGGCCTCCTCGCGCGCCAGCTTGGCCGACTTCTGCTGCGCGGCGCTGAGCTTGGCGGTCTGCTGACCGGCGACGCTGGCCAGCGCCGCATCCGCATCTGCCCGTGCGGCCTGCTCGGCCTCGGCGGCCTGGCGCAGGCTCTCAGCCTCCTCGGCCTGGATCTGCGCCTGCACGCGCAGCCGCTCGGCCTCCTGCCGGGCCCGCGCGGCCTCGCGGCGGCTGGCCTCGATCAGCAGGTCGCTGCGGGTCTTCTCCAACTGGTCGACCTGACGACGGGCGATCTCGGCACGGGCCATGGTTTCGGCGATCTCGACCCGGCGCTCGGCCAGGTAGCGCGCCTCGTCGCGCTCCTTGCGCTTGGCGTTGGCGAAGTTGGCCACCGCCTGCTGCGCCTGCAGGCGTTCGTAGGCGGCGACATCGGCGTTCAGCGGATCGGCCTGCAGCGCCACCAGGCGCTGGTTGAGCACGGCCAGTTCCGGGTCGTCGGCGGCCATCGCGCCCAGCGGCGCCAGCAGCAACGCCAGCAGGGCCAGGCGGCGCATTCCGTGCAGGGTGCGGCTCATGGACGGCCCTCCCCGGTGCCCAGGGTCTGTTGCAGCTGGGCCACCTCGGCCTGACGCTGCTTCAACTGTGCATTGGCCACCGCCTCCTCGCTGCGCGCGCGCGCAAGGTCGGCATCGGCGGCCACACGCAGGGCCAGTTGCGGTGCGGTCTTGCGCTGGCGGCGGTCGAGCGCGGCCTGTTGCGCCTGTTCCAGGCCCTGGCGGGCACTGGCCAGCAGGTCCGGCGCGTACTGGTCGGCATCGGCCTGGACCGCACGCTGCACCGCCTGCTGCGCGGACAGCAGCTCCGGCGAAGCCACCTGGGCGAACGCGGCCGGCGCGGCGAACAACGCCAATGCGCAGGCCATCACATACTGCTGACAACGGAAGTGTGCGAAGCTAGTTTTCATCTAGGGGGGCCGTGGACGGAGACGTCGGTCACGGCCATTGTCGGAAGCCTGTGGCGCGCTTGCAACGGGCGATTGCGGATCGTTGGGGAACCATTGCGCATGGATATCGGCTATTTCCTGAAGCTGATGACCGAAAAGAACGCCTCGGACATGTTCCTGACCACAGGAGCACCGGTCTATATCAAGATCGAAGGCAAGCTGTACCCGCTCGGCGCCACCGGCCTGCCGCCGGGCATGGTCAAGAAGATCGCCTACTCGTTGATGGACGAGGGCCAGGTGCCGCAGTTCGAGCGGGAGCTGGAATTGAACATGGCCATCGCCCTGCAGGACGCCGGGCGCTTCCGCGTCAACGTGTTCAAGCAGCGCGGCGAGGTCGGCATGGTGATCCGCGCGATCCGCAGCAAGATCCCCAGCATCGAGGAGCTGCACCTGCCGCAGGTGCTCAAGGACGTGATCATGACCCCGCGCGGACTGGTCCTGGTGGTCGGCTCGACCGGCTCGGGCAAGTCCACCTCGCTGGCGTCGATGATCGACTACCGCAACAGCACCACCACCGGGCACATCCTCACCATCGAGGACCCGATCGAATACCTGCACAAGCACAAGATGTCCATCGTCAACCAGCGCGAGGTCGGCCTGGACACCCACGCCTTCCACAACGCACTGAAGAACGCGATGCGCGAGGCGCCGGACGTGATCCTGATCGGCGAGATCCTGGACGCGGAAACCATGGAGGCCGCCATCGCCTTCGCCGAGACCGGACATCTGTGCCTGGCCACCCTGCACTCCAACAACGCCGACCAGACCATCGAGCGCATCCTCAACTTCTTCCCCGAGAGCGCGCACAAGAACGTGCTGATGAACCTGTCATTGAACCTGCGCGCGGTGATCTCGCAGCGCCTGGTAAAGGACAGCAGCGGCCGCCGCCGGCCGGCCTCGGAAGTGCTGCTGAACACGCCGATGATCCGCGACCTGCTGCGCCGCGGCCAGGTCCACGAGATCAAGCAGGCGATGGAGGAATCGCTGGAGGAAGGCATGGAGACCTTCGACCAGTGCCTGTTCCGCATGGTCAAGCAGGGCCAGATCGAGCAGGAGGAAGCGCTGCGCGCGGCCGACTCGCGCGACGGCCTGGCCCTCAAGTTCCGCCTGTCCGAAGGCGGCAGCGGCGAGCACGATCCCTACGCCGACTACGACAGCGGCCCCAGCGCCGCGCCGCGGATCACCCACGGCTTCGTCTGAGGCGTCGCCGTGTTGTCGTAGGCGCGGTTTCAGCCGCGACCGGGCGTTCGCAGCCGCCTGGTCGCACTGGCCCCGCAGCGACGGCGGCCACGACGGACCTTAGGTCCAGCGGCGGTCGCCGCGGGTCGCCCTTGCGCGGGCAAACGCCACTTCCACGCAACTGCGCGTCGGGACTGAAGTCCCTCCCACGGTGCGCCCAGCGAGTGCGCCGCAAGCGCGTATGGAAGCGACTTCCGTTGCGACGCGTGAAGGCCGAAGTGTCCGGAAAACTGCCGTCGGGACTGAAGTCCCTCCCACATCCTCATGCTCACCGGTGCGGCAGGGGCTGGTGGCCGACTGGCAGCAGCGGATGCCCGGTCGCGGCTGAAGCCGCTCCTGCGACGATAGTCCCAGCTTACTGCGCGTCGGGCTGGTGTTCCGGGCGCGCCGCGTCGAATGCCGGCAGCGCCAGGCAGGCGCGCTCGATCCGCTCCAGGGTCGGGTAGGCCTGCAGATCCACGCCGAAGCGGCGCGCGTTGTAGAGCTGCGGCACCAGGCAGCAGTCGGCCAGGCCCGGCTGCTCGCCGTGGCAGAAGCGTCCGGTGTCGGGCGACTCGGCCAGCAACTGCTCCAGCGCATCGAAGCCGGTCTGCATCCAGTGCCGCATCCACTCTTCGCGCTCGGGTTGCGGCACGTTCCAGGCGCTCTCGAAGAACTGCGTCACGCGCAGGTTGTTGAGCGGGTGGATGTCGCAGGCGATCAGTTGCGCCAGGCCGCGCACGCGGGCGCGATCGATCGGCGCGTCCGGCAGCAGCGGCGGCTCCGGCCAGCGCTCGTCCAGGTACTCCAGGATCGCCAGCGACTGACGGATCGGCTGGCCCTCGTGGCACAGGGTCGGCACCAGTTCCTGCGGGTTCAACCGCGCATATTCCGGCGAGTGTTGCTGCCCGCCGTCGCGCACCAGGTGCACCGGCAGCGACTGGTAGGCCAGACGCTTGAGCTCCAGCCCGATGCGCACCCGGTACGCGGCGCTGGAGCGCCAGTAGGTGTAGAGCTGCAGTGCCTCGTCCATGCCCGCCTCCGTTTGCGCAATCGACAACGATACCGGTGGACACCCGGGCTGCGGCGCCGCCGGTCGCCCCGGCACCGCCGCCGGCCGGGTCAGGGCAGCGGCGCCTGCTCGATGCGCTGCTCGATCGCGCCGAAGATGCTCACTCCGTCACGGTCCAGCATCTCGATCCGCACCACGTCGCCGAAGGACATGTACGGCGTGCTCGGCTTGCCGTCGCGCAGGGTTTCCACGGTGCGCTGTTCGGCGAAGCAGGAGGCGCCGCGCGTGGTGTCCTGGTTGGCGATGGTGCCCGAGCCGACCACCGCGCCCGCCGCCAGCGGCCGGGTCTTGGCCGCGTGCGCGACCAGTTGCGCGAAATCGAACTGCATGTCCTCGCCCGCCTCCGGCGCGCCGAACCAGGCGCCGTTGATGTGGGTCAACAGCGGCAGGTGCACCTTGTTGCCCTGCCAGGCCTCGCCCAGTTCGTCGGGAGTGACGAACACCGGCGACAGCGCCGAACGCGGCTTGGACTGCACGAAGCCGAAGCCCTTGGCCAGTTCCGGCGGAATCAGGTTGCGCAGCGACACGTCGTTGACCAGGCCGATCAGCTGGATGTGCGCGGCGGCCTGCGCCGGGCTGACCGCCATCGGCACGTCGTCGGTGACCACCACGATCTCGGCTTCCAGGTCGATGCCGTAGTCCTCGCTGACCACCTTGACCGCATCGCGCGGGCCGTAGAAGCCGGCGCTGACCGCCTGGTACATCAGCGGGTCGGTGTAGAAGCTCTCCGGCACCTCGGCGCCGCGCGCGCGGCGCACGCGCTCGACGTGCGGCAGGTAGGCGCTGCCGTCGAGGAACTCGTAGGCGCGCGGCAGCGGTGCCGCCAGCGCGGCCATGTCCAGGTCGAACTGGCCGTCGGCGCTGCCGTCGTTGAGCGACTCGGACAGCGCGTTCAGGCGCGGGGCGAGGTTGCTCCAGTCCTCCAGCGCGCGCTGCAGGGTCGGCGCGATGCCGGTGGCGCGCACGGCGCGGGTCAGATCGCGGGACACGACGATCAGGGTGCCGTCGCGACCGCCTTCCTTCAGGGAACCTAGCTTCATGTCCGTCCAGTGCTGGGGGCTGAGCCGGCGATTGTACGGCCAGACGCCGGCTTGGTTTCAACTGAAACGGACCCGCATTTTGTGCAGCGCGCCAATTCAGGTACACTGCGCCGGTCTGCATGCGGCCGTCCGTTTCCCTCAGGGACCGCCGGCGAGGCCAGGATCGCAACGATCCGACTCGCCCGCCCCGCCCGACGCCTTTCGTGGTGCCGACGAACCCCAGCCTCGCGCTGCGGGTTGATCCACCCTCTCGCAGCGCGGTTCACGGGAACGCTCCGAGCCTCACCTACTTGCGCCTGCGCGCCGGGTCCGTCCCGGCGTCGGCGCGTTATCCGGAGCATTCTCATGTCGTTCGAATCCCTGGGCCTTGCGCCCTTCCTGCTGCGCGCGTTGGCCGAGCAGGGCTACGAAACCCCCACCCCGATCCAGGCGCAGGCCATTCCCGTCGCCCTGGAAGGCCATGACCTGATGGCCGGCGCGCAGACCGGCACCGGCAAGACCGCCGCGTTCGGCCTGCCGCTGCTGCAGCACCTGGGCACTTCGCCGCAGTCGGTGGGCCCCGGCCCGCGCAAGCCGCGCGCGCTGATCCTGACCCCGACCCGCGAACTGGCCACCCAGGTCCACGACAGCCTGCGCGGCTACAGCAAGTACCTGCGCATCCCCAGCACCACCATCTACGGCGGCGTGGGCATGGGCAACCAGCTCGACGCGCTGCGCCGCGGCGTGGACCTGCTGATCGCCTGCCCGGGCCGCCTGCTCGACCACCTCGAGCGCCGCAGCGTGGACCTGTCGGGCATCGAGATCCTGGTGCTGGACGAAGCCGACCGCATGCTCGACATGGGCTTCCTGCCGTCGATCAAGCGCATCCTCGCCAAGCTGCCCAAGCAGAACCGGCAGACCCTGCTGTTCTCGGCCACCTTCGAGGAAGGCATCAAGCAGCTGGCCCGCGAGTTCATGCACGACCCGCAGGAAATCCAGGCCACCCCGAGCAACACCGTGGCCGACACCATCACCCACCGCGTGCATCCGGTGGACGGTGCGCGCAAGCGCGAACTGCTGCTGCACCTGCTGGCCGCCGACTCGCGCAAGCAGACCCTGGTGTTCGCCCGCACCAAGCACGGTGCCGACAAGCTGACCATGTTCCTGGACAAGTCCGGGCTGAAGACAGCGGCGATCCACGGCAACAAGAGCCAGGGCCAGCGCCTGCGCGCATTGAGCGACTTCAAGGCCGGCCGCATCACCGTGCTGGTGGCGACCGACATCGCCGCGCGCGGCATCGACATCGACCAGCTGCCCAAGGTCATCAACTACGACCTGCCGATGGTCGCCGAGGACTATGTGCACCGCATCGGCCGCACCGGCCGCAACGGTTCGACCGGTGAAGCAATTTCGCTGGTGGCGCAGGACGAGGCCAAGCTGCTGCGCGCGATCGCACGCCTGCTCAAGCGCGAGATGGACATCCGCGACGTGCCGGGCTTCGAGCCGGTCACGCCGATCCGCTGGGGCAACAACAACCCGCCGGACGAGCGTCCGGGCGGCCAGCGTCCGCCGCGTCGCGGCAGCCACGCCCGTCGCGGCCATGGCGATGCGCCGGCGCACGCGCATGCGCACGCCGGCAGCAAGAAGCCCGGCGGCAGCCACGCCGACGGCGCCCGCCGCCAGGGCCAGGGCCGCCGCCACGGCAACGGCGGCGGCAACCGCCCCGCCGCGCCGCGCTGATCCGTCCGCGGCCACGCGCTGCGCACGCACTCGGGCCGCCCTTCGGGGCGGCCTTTTTTGTCCGCTCCACCCGGCATCGCGCATGTCGCGACACCCTGCCGCACGACGGCGCCGTCGTCGTCGCGCGGCGCCGGCAGCCCGCCATGCCGCTCCACCCCTGACCGTACAATGCTCCCCATGGATATCTTCAAAGTCTTCACCCTCGAAGCCGCGCATCGCCTGCCCAACGTACCGCCCGGCCACAAGTGCGCGCGCCTGCACGGGCATTCGTTCCGCATCGAGCTGCACGTCAGCGGCGAACCTGGCGCCGAGAGCGGCTGGGTCATGGATTTCGGCGACATCAAGGCGGCGTTCCGCCCGCTCTACGACCAGCTCGACCACCACTACCTCAACGACATCGAGGGCCTGGACAATCCCACCAGCGAGCGTCTGGCGGTGTGGATCTGGGACCGGCTCAAGCCGGTGTTGCCGCTGCTGAGCGAAGTGGTGGTGCACGAAACCTGCACCTCCGGCTGTCGCTATCGCGGGCCGGGTTGAAGAAGGCCAGGAATGGGGAATGGGGATTCGGGAATCGTAAGAGCGGCACCGCGCCGGCTGAGGGTTTGCGTGCAGCCCGCCTTGCGTCGTTGCGCGCATCTGGCGCTTTCCAGGCCCGCAGAGGCGTCCGGCAAGGGCTGGCGGAATTGCGCCAAGTAATTGATCAGAAAAGCAGTTTGAACGAATCCTGAGCGGCTTCAGAAAATTTTGTTGCATCGCAGCAGAATGAGCGTATGTTGCACTGCAACAGCAGTCGGCATTCCAACGGAGTTGCATGATGTCCGCTCAATTCAACGATCAGTTCAGCAGCTACACCCAGCAGTTCGCCGCCGCCGCGGCGCGTGCCAACCGCCTGGCGCTGGAGAGCGCCGAGAGCGTGTTCGGCGTGCAGTTGAAGACCTTCGAGAAGAACGTGTCGGCCACCACCGGCTTCCTCGGCGAACTGACCGAGGCGCGCGATCTGGGCACCGTGCAGGCGCTGTGGCCGAAGGGCCTGCAGATCGCCCGCGACAACTTCGAGCGGCTGGCCACGGCCAACCAGGAAGTGTTCGGCCTGGGCCTGAAGGCCTCCGAAGCCATCGGCCAGCTCGCCAAGCACCAGTTCGAAGCGGCGACCGAACAGGCCGCGCCGAAGGCCAAGCCCGCCGCCAAGTAACACTAGTTTTCGACGTCGCTGCGGTTCGCTGCCCGACGCACGCTCGGTCTGCATGGGTCCCTCCCCCCGTGCAACCCAAGGCCCGGTAGATCCCTCCCTCTACCGGGCCTTTTTTATGGGCGGGATTCGGGAGTGGGGATTGGGGATTGGTTGATCGCGTGCGTCTTGGCGTTCCTGCCTTTCCTGATGAGAGAGGCTTCAGCTCCGGTGCTTTGCTAGGAGCCGGTAGATCGCCTCTTCGACCGGGCTTCTCCATGCGCTTGCTTCGGGAGTGAAACCCGGCATTCGGGATCAGCCCATCTTGCGGATCCTGGACGTCCTGATCTTGTGGGAGGGGCTTCAGCCCCGACGCGGCATCGGTCAGGCGTCGGGACTGAAGTCCCTCCCACAAAAGCCGGCAGCGCAGTGCCACCGGCAGTTGCTCAGCCGGGCGACATGCCCGCCCACGGCTGCAGTTCCGCCGCCAACTGCTCGGCCTGCGGTTGCGGCCGGTACGGCAGGCGCCCCCAGCACGGCATCGGCAGGCGCGCGCGCAGCATCGCCATGTTGTCGTCGATGCGCTCCATCGCCGGGTCGATCTCGTTGCCGATCCAGCCGATGCACTGCAGGCCGTCGGCGGCGATCGCCGCGGCGCTGAGCCGGGCGTGGTTGAGGCAGCCCAGGCGCAGGCCGACCACCAGCACCACCGGCAGCCGCAGCGCGCGCGCCAGATCGGCTTGATCCAGCGTCGCCGACAGCGGCGCCGCCCAGCCGCCGACGCCTTCCACCACCACCACGTCGGCCTGCGCGCGCAGGCGGTCGAACGCGGCCGCGATCGGCGCCAGCTCCAGCTGCACGCCGGCATCGGCGGCGGCCAGTTCCGGCGCCAACGGCAGCGGCAGCGCGTACGGATTGAGATCGTCATAGGCCGGCCGCGGCGCGCTCGCCTCCTGCAGCGCCAGCGCGTCCTCGTTGCGCCAGCCGTCGGCCTCGCGCGCGCAGCCGCTGGCCACCGGCTTCATGCCCACCGCGCGCTGGCCGCGCGCGCGCAGGGCGTGCAGCAGCGCGGTGCTGGCGATGGTCTTGCCGATGCCGGTATCGGTGCCGGTGACGTAGAAGGCGGGAACAGCCATGCGAAACCCTGTCGGTTGGCCGGCGGGACGCGCGGCGGCGCGCAGGATAGCCGGGTGCGTCGCGCGCGTCAGCCGCCGCGGTGCCGGCGGACGCAGTGCGCTGCTAGACTCGCGCGATGTTCGCCTCGTCCTCGCTCACCGGCAGCAAGCCGGAACAGTACGCCCAGTTGCTCGACCAGGCCCGTGCCCTGGTCGCCGGGGAGCCCGACCGTATCGCCAATGCCGCCAACCTGGCCGCGCTGGTGTACCACGCGCTGCCGCGGCTGAACTGGGTCGGTTTCTACTTCTACGACGGCAAGGAACTGGTGGTCGGCCCGTTCCAGGGCCTGCCCGCGTGCGTGCGCATTCCGCTGCACAAGGGCGTGTGCGGCGCGGCCGCCAGCAGCGGCCAGACCCAGCGCATCGACGACGTGGAGGCGTTCCCCGGGCATATCGCCTGCGATGCGGCCTCGCGTTCGGAACTGGTGGTGCCGCTGCTGCGCGACAGTGCGCTGGTCGGCGTGTTCGACCTGGACAGCCCCGACCTCGCCCGCTTCGACGCCGACGACCAGCGCGGCCTGGAAGCGATCGCCCAGGTCTTCGTCGACAGCCTGCGATGAGCACCACCAAGCTGCGCAACATCGGCCCCAAGAGCGCGGCCTGGCTGCGCCAGGTCGGCGTGCGCACGCAACAGGACCTGGAGGCGGCCGGCGCGGTCGGCGCCTTCGTCAAGGTCAAGCGCGCCGGCTTCAAGCCCAGCCTCAACCTGCTGTATTCGCTGGAAGGCGCGCTCAGCGGCTGCCACTGGCAGGAACTGTCCGAGGCACGCCGCGCGCAGTTGCTGGGCGAACTGGAGATCGCGACGGCGGCGCTGCCGGCGCAACGCGGCCTGCCGGTCGCCGGGCCGGTGGCGACCACCCACTTCGACCGCGACGACACGCGCGACGACGACGCTGCCGACGGCGCCTACGCGCAGGACACGCACGACACGCACGACACGCCGATGGGCGACCACCACGGCGACGACGACGGCCACGGCACTCACGCCGACTGAGCCGCGCAGCCAGCGGCGATCGCGTACAATCGCGCCGCTTCAAGGTGACCCACCGGCTCCGGCCAGCGGGTTGAAACGGGAAGCCGGTGCGTCTTGCGACAAGGCCGGCGCTGCCCCCGCAACGGTAAGCGATCCGCGCTGACGACCTGCGCCACTGTGCCCTGGGCATGGGAAGGCGTCGCAGCCGGGAGGTCCGCCTCCCTGATCGCCAGCCCGGAGACCGGCCTTGCAGTTCACTGGTTGCGATGCGGAGGGCGTCGCGGCGTGCCGCGCCGTGTCCGGCGCCGTCCGCTTGCACCTTCCGTTCGCGACTCCCTTGCCGTCACAGCGCGCAGCCGCGCGCCGGAGTTGCCACCCATGTCGTCCCGCCTGCTTTCGGTCGCGATCGCGTCCGCCCTGTCCCTGCCCGCGCTGGCCCACGCCGCCAATGCCGCCACCGACCTCGACCAGGTCCTGGTCACCGCCACCCGCACCCAGATCTCGGTGGAGGACAGCGTGGTGCCGGCGCAGGTCATCGACCGCGCCGAGATCGAGCGCAGCCAGGCCACCTCGCTGGCGCAACTGCTGCAGGGCCGCGCCGGCATCGGCGTCTCCAACCAGGGCGGCCTGGGCAAGCTGACCACGCTGAACCTGCGCGGCAGCGAGTCGGACCATGTGCTGGTACTGGTGGACGGCGTGCGCATCGGCTCGGCCAGCGCCGGCCTGGCCGCGTTCCAGGACCTGCCGCTGAGCCAGATCGAGCGCATCGAGATCGTGCGCGGCCCGCGCTCGAGCCTGTACGGCTCTGACGCGATCGGCGGCGTCATCCAGATCTTCACCCGCCGCGGCGGCCAGGGCTTCCAGCAGAACCTGAGCCTGGGCGGCGGCAGCCATGGCCTGCGCGAGGCCGGCGCCGGCTTCAGCAACCGCGGCGAGCGCGGCTGGCTGGCCGTGCAGGGCGGCTACCAGAAGACCGACGGCATCAATGCCTGCAACGGCTCGGCCACGCTGTTCGCCGGCTGCTTCGTCGACCAGCCCGACCGCGACGGCTACCGCAACGTCTCGCTGAGCGCGCGCGGCGGCTACGCGCTGACCGACACGCTGCGCATCGAAGGCCAGGCGCTGAACATCGACAGCCGCAACGAGTACGACGGCGACGCGCTGTTCGCCGGCAACGAGGCCGACAACACCCAGCAGGTGTTCAGCGGCAAGCTCGACTGGACGCCCTCCGATCGCCTGCACCTGGCCGCGCAACTGGGCCGCAACGTCGACGACGCCGACAGCTACTACCGTGCGCCGGGCGCACGCACCCGCAGCTTCGTCAGCACCTTCGACAGCCGCCGCGACACCGCTGCGCTGCAGGGCGACATCACCCTGGCCGAAGGCCATCTGCTCAGCGTCGGCAGCGACTGGCAGCGCGAGCACGTCACCAGCACCACCGCCTTCGACGTCGACAGCCGCGACAACACCGGCGTGTTCGCCGAGTACCAGGGCCGCTTCGGCGCGCAGCAGGTGCAGGCCAGCGTGCGCAGCGACGACAACGAGCAGTTCGGCGAGCACACCACCGGCAGCCTCGGCTGGGGCCTGGCACTGGCGCATGGCCTCAAGCTCACCGCCAGCGTCGGCACCGGCTTCAAGGCGCCGACCTTCAACGACCTGTACTACCCGTTCGCCGGCAATCCGGAACTGAAGCCGGAGCGCTCCAAGAGCGGCAACCTCGGCATTGCGCAGTATGCCGACAGCTGGAACTGGACCTTCAACGCCTACGAGACCCGGGTCAAGGACCTGATCTCCTACGACGCGGTCAGCTTCCTGCCGGTCAACGTGGACGAGGCGCGCATCCGCGGCGCCGAACTGACCGGCTATGCGTTGCTGGCCGGCTGGGAACTGTCGGCGCAGCTGAGCCACACCGACCCGCGCAACCGCAGCGACGGCGGCAACCGCGACAACTGGCTGGCGCGCCGCGCGCAGAACACCGCGCGCCTGGACGTGGACCGCGGCATCGGCCCGGTCAAGCTCGGCGTCAGCGTGTTCGGCAGCGGCCACCGCTTCGACGACGCGGCCAACCGCGTGCGCCTGGCGGGCTACGGCACCGTCGACCTGCGCGCGGAGTACGCGTTCACCCCGGACTGGACGCTGCAGGCCAAGGCCAGCAACGTGTTCGACCGCGACTACCAGACGGTGAACTGGTACAACCAGCCGGGTCGCGAATACGCGCTGACCCTGCGCTACGCGCCGACAGCGCGCTGAGCCGGCGTCCCGCGCTGCGCCGATGGCGTGGCGCGGGACGACAGTGCGGAAACCACGCGTCTTTTTTTGTAGCAGCGGCTTCAGCCGTGATCGGCTTTCCCGGGAAAGCCTGTCGCGGCTGAAGCCGTTCCTACGAAAGGCGGCATGTGCGAACACAGCGGATGTAGATGCGCGCATTCTCAAAGCAGACATGCGCGACGCACGCGCACTTAGTCGCTCGCGATCAGACCGCTGGCTGCCGAACGCAAACAGCCTCCCTCATGCTCATGCATCGCGGCACAAACCTGACAGTTCAGCGACCGCTACGCGCCCGGACCCTCACCCCAACCCCTCTCCCGGGGGGAGAGGGGCTTACTGCGTCATCGGCTGAAGCCGCTCCTGCAAGCGCATCCCGGTCTTTGGTCTTCCCTCCAGTTTTGCTGTCTCTTTTACTCACTTTACGCTGCGGATGAGCCTCATAG